>NZ_FXBA01000006.1 GCF_900177705.1 Fibrobacter sp. UWB15 | reverse complement strand
GGTGGCTCTGTTCGACCGGAACGGTGGCTCCGCATTTTCCGGAAGGGTGGCTCTCTAGCACCGGACTCGTGGCTCAAAGTACGCCGGAATAATCACCACCTCTATTCGTCTAGCTTAAATTAAGAATGTATTGACATTGTCAATATAAAAGAGTATATTATATATGAACATAAAAATAAGCGAACACGCGGCCCAAAGGATGGCGGAATGGAACTTATCACCTGCTACCCGAGGAGATAAAACATGTACAAGGGACTTACAAAAAAAGAGATTAAAATTGCCAAACACTACGAGAACATGACGGAAGCTGAAGCTGATTCGGAACATGAATGGGCAGAGGCTAACAACCTATCTTTTTCCGGACCGGGAGCGTTGTCCAAGGCCATTGCGGCAGCAAAGGCCCGGTCAGCAGCCCGTATGGTGTCTATCCGCATGGATTGCGAGGACATTGAGGGCATTAAGGCTAAAGCAGCTCGGATGGGCGTAAACTACCAGACTCTCATCAAGACACTAATTCACCGATATCTTAACGGCACAGTGACTTTCTCTGAATTATTTTAACGTTCGACGACTTCAGCCCGCCCTCGTAAATCATTGTAAAATTCCGCCCTAAAAATCAACCTGCAAATTTGTTATATTAAATGCCATGGCAAAAGATGAAGACGAAATCGAAGAAGTAGAAGTTCACGAAATTCACCGAGAAGAAGTTCCAGTGGAAGATAATTCTTCGAACATGAAAAAGGCTTTGGCGGTGTTGCTGATGCTTGCCGCCTTGGCTTATGACGCCTCCCCAATAGACTTCATTCCAGACGTTCCCATCATAGGTTGGATTGATGATGCGGGTCTTACACTTGCCGCAGGCATCAACCTGATTCAACAATTTGTCGGGAACCAGAACGCAAGCCTCGTTAAGCTCCTGAAATACGCCAAGTGGACCTTCGTCTCGATGGTCGCCATCGCCGTTTTGCTACTAGGCGGCCTAATCGCCCTGATCGTGAATTTGATTGCCAAGTAAATCAAATTGAAACGCATTGACCTCATTTTTTTATCAATCTTTATTAAATTTGGGGCAAAAGGGAGTTCTCGGGTTCATGCGTTGGGTTAGTTCAGGAATCTTTTTCATCGTAGCGCTCTGCACGGCGGTTCTGTCATACGCCGAGCCCGGCTACTGTTTCCTTAACTCCCGAGAATGCGAAGACTTGATCGATTCCGTTGAAGCGGCAAGACTCCCCGACTCCCTCCGCATGACCCTACAAGAAAAGCTGGACAGCGACACAGGATTCGTGTTCTGGGGGACAGCCAACGTTATAACTTTATCGACAGTATCTTACCATAACGGGAAAATGGATTTCTGGTCTGATAAAGAAAAAAATCTTTCTAAAGAGCAAAAAAGCGAATTCTTTTTGTGGCATGACAAACAACACAATTTATCGTTGCGCAAACTAGATTCAATCCCCTCTGACCTTAAAAATGCTTACATCGGGGCCAGCAATTACGCATATTACAGACTCCTTAAAGTAGAATACCAGATAAATAAGGTATACGACCGCCACACTAGAACCTGGAGAGACCCCGAAACATATTACGACACCCTTTCGCGCACCTACCTTATCTACAGCGGTCCCGTTATCGAGACTACCCCGCCCAAGCTCTTGGCAGAAATTTCTCTCGAAGGCGACGCATCCAAACTTGAGCGAATCTATTTCAGCGACGGTCATTCGCGCATTATTGAAAAAGACGAATTCAAATCCCTTGAAACCATCGCTAAAAGGCAAGACTCATACCTACCGAACCGTTTCAAAATTGAAATTTCCAAGGACATGAGTCCGATTTACAAGGAGCAAATCAAGGAAGCCCTTGTAATAGGCGACAAAGACGCGATCCGGGAGAACACTGCCAAACTGGACACTTTCCTAGTCCACGCACACAAGCGCTTCTTTTACAGTTCTCCGTCTAATCTTAACTGCAACACCAAGCGCCTGCTTAGCGCCTACTTGCGCACCTTCGAAGACTATGCGGATTGCCCCTATTCCCCCTCTCCGTACGTAGATGACGAAGAAGCAGCCATTCACGCGATGTTGCAAGATTCCCTCAGGGCAATGTATCGTTCCGGCGAACTTGAAAACGCCCTACTAGACCGCAGTTCCAGCGACCGCGCCTTCTGGCGGATACTCGCCGCTGCACTCGTTTCGGATAACCAAAGCGATTTGAACGCCCTTATTAAAGCGAACGAAGACAGCGTCAAGAAAATTGAGCAGTGGAACTTTATCACCACGAATTTTTACGTGGATTACGGAGTCGGCTGGAACATTCAAATAGGCATGGGCGGAGGCCTATCCTTGGGATTCGGCGATGCTTTCAGCTATGATTTCGACAACCACCCCACATTTGACATCACCTTGGAATTCTTCTACAAAAAAATCGGTGGCGGTTACAATACAAGGATCCTACATTCCAAGACCTTCGACGACAACAAATTCCAAAGCCTAGTTCTTATTGACTTGTACGCCGGCTATCGCACCTTTGTAACATCCTATGTAGAAAACAGAATCTATCTAGGTCCCACAATCCTCTTTAGCGACCTTCAAGTAAAAGATGTCGAAAAGCCCTTGAAATCCCATGTCGGAGCAGGGCTTCATTTCGGAACGGCGTTCGACTTCTATTTCACCAAATACAAAGACGATGGACAATTCCGACTCGGGTTAAGACTTTTCGCAAGCGTGAGCAACTACTACACAGACATCGTAAAAGATAGCGACGGCGGCATATTCTCCGTAACGCTCACCCCGTTAATGCAATTCTACGACAGGAGTAAAAAGAAATATGGCGAAGCTCACTAACATGCTCAAGAAAGTTTTTCTTTTACTCATTTGCGCATTCTTTTATTCGCAAGCCGCAGATCCAGTCCAGTTTGAATCCGGCCACGAATGGGGCTGGGGCGGAACAACAAGCGAAACCAAGCCAGAAAAAAAGACCGCAGAAATCCCGTATTTCGACCAAGATATCGGCCAACATCTGCTAAAAAAGGAATTCAGTTACATCGCAAACCCAGGATATGTCCGCGAAAGCTTAGCAAGATCCATAAACGTACACCGCAAAGCATTCGGGCGACTGACTTATTTTGGGTATAGCAACGAAGATTTTTACGAAGATATCTACACCTACCTCGCAAGCGACGCCTGGGAAGACGACCTGAAAAAACTCCCCGCCGGAGACGCCGCATTCGTACGCGTCATCGTCTACTATTGCTTTATCGGCATCGACGGAAAACGTTACGTACAAATTCAACTTGACAAAATCGAAAACGACAGTCAACGGGAATTCCTGCAAGAATTCTTCAACGTCAAACGACAACGCGACGTTCTGCGAACTGGTCACTGGACTTTATTCTTCGGATTCGGAGGGAACTATTTCTCTCACGGTGCCGACGACAAGCTTAACCCCGGCCCGGCATTCGATCTCGGCTTTGGATACTGCTTTGTCGGAAGGTATTGCACCGATTTCCGCATCGGGAGCATTGTCGGCGTAAATCCGTACAAAGAAGACGTGGTTCAGTCAGGCGTCACCTTCCCCAAAAAAGAAATCTCCTACACCGCCGTCGAAGCCCTGCTCCGCACCAAGCTGATTTACACCTACGATTATGAACTTTCCGTTTTCGGAGGTTTAAGACTGCACGCCATCGAATTCGACACCGAAGAAGGCAAACGGTTCAAAGATAAAGGTCTTAAGGACATGGCCAACGGTTATTCCTACGGTTACACCATGGGCTTTGAAGGGGCCAAGTTCTTCGGCGGGAACGGCGTCATCCCCAAACTATTCGGAATCAGCGCCCGAGTCGGCGTAGCGAACTTCGGCGACAACAATCTCGATATCGGCGGCTATAACTGGTACGGAGGAATAGACCTTATAGCAAAACTGATAAAACTATAGGTCCAAACCGTTAAAATCAGCCACCCATTACAATTTCCGAGCTATTATCTGTAGCCCACTTTTTCTATCTTTCCCCCCGTATTTTATTGTACAGTAAAAACCAGGGATTTATCCCATAGGAAGACACAAATGAAAAAGATCAAGTTCCAGGACACCTCGTTCCGCGATGGTTTCCAATCTATTTTCGGTGCCCGTGTGTTCGCCAAGGACTTTATGCCCGCGGTCGAAGCTGCCGTGAAGGCTGGCATCACCCACTTTGAAGCTGGTGGCGGCGCCCGTTTCCAGGCCCTGTACCAGAACTGCGGCGAAGACGCATTCGACATGATGGACGAATTCCGCCGCGTTGTCGGCCCGAACATCCGCCTGCAGACACTTGCCCGCGGTATCAACGTGGTGGCCCTCGCTCCGCAGCCGCGCGACATGATCAAGCTCCATGCCGACATGTTCAAGAAGCACGGCATGACCCGTATTCGTAACTTCGACGCCCTCAACGACGTCAACAACCTCATTTACTCCGGTAAGTGCATCACCGACGCCGGTCTGGAACACGAAGTCGTCGTGACCATGATGGAACTTCCTCCGGGATGCGACCTCAACGCCGCCCACAACCCAGAATTCTACGAACGCATTCTGCGCAACATTTTGGACGCAGGCGTTCCGTTCGCTTCCGTTTGCTTCAAGGACGCTTCCGGTACGACGAACCCGACCAAGGTTTATGAAACCTTCAAGCGCGCCCGCAAGCTCCTCGGTGATAAGGTCGAACTCCGCATCCACAGCCATGACACCTGCGGTACCGGTGTGGCCCAGTACAAGGCCGCTATCGAAGGTGGCGCCGATGGCGTCGACCTCGGCCGCAAGCCGCTTTCCGGCGGTACGGCTCAGCCCGACTTGTTCTCCATGTTCCACGCCCTCAAGGGTACGGAATACAAGCTCGCCCTCGGTGAAGACAGCATCGTCGACGATCACATTCCGGAACTCATGGAAGCCAACAACGTCGCCGTCGAATGCCTCAAGGACTACAACTTCCCGCCCGAAGCCCGTCAGATTACCACCGACGTGATCTTCAGCCCCATGCCGGGTGGCGCTCTTACCGCCAACACCCTCATGATGCGTGAAACCAAGACCTTCCACCTGTTCCCGAAGGTTATCGAGAACATGAGTGAATGCGTCCGCCGCGGTGGCTTTGCTTCTTCCGTGACGCCGGTTTCCCAGTTCTACTTCCAGCAGGCTTACATGAACACCCTGAACCAGGCCGCAGGCCGCGGTACTTGGTTCAAGATGACCGAAGGCTACGGCAAGATGCTCCTCGGCTACCAGGGCAAGACTCCTTGCGAACCGGATCCGGAACTCGTGAAGATCGCTGCCGACCAGTTCAACATGAAGCCGTTCAAGGAAGCCTATCCGGGCGTCCAGTGCGCAGAAGAAATTCTCGAACCGGGCATTCCGAAGGCCAAGGCCCTCCTCGAAGAAAATGGTCTGCCGGTCACCGACGAAACCATCTTCATCACGGGCTGCCTCCAGACGAAGGCTGGCAACAAGGGTATCGAATTCCTCAAGGGCAACCGCCACATTGGCGTTCCCAAGAAGGACCCGAATGCTGCTCCGGCAGTGGACACCAAGAACATGAAGGCCGGTGCCGCAAGCACCTACCGCATCGCTCTTGGCAACCAGAGCTGGGACGTGCAGGTTCAGACCCTCAAGTAATTTGTTGCGGCAACCGTCGTTCTACAAACAAATTAGAAAGAGCCGTGGTTCAAAGCCACGGTTTTTTTTACGGAGACCGCTCGACTCTATTGTATAAGAAGTTCCCGACAAGATGCCGGGAACTTCTGTTTTCTTTTTTCGGGAGTTTCTTGTTAAAACACGAACTGTTTACCCGCGAACAGGGTCAACTCCATCAAGTTTCCGTAAGCCGCACCGCCGAAGAATCCGCTCGGGTGCGTATAGGTCCACTTGATAGACGACGTCCAGTCATCGATATCACCTTTGTAGAAGATATCCATTTCAGCAACCAAGTTACCGTATTGACCATGGCGCCCCAGGTACGAGCCAAGCCATACAGATGAAACTGCACCGGCGCCATTTTTTTCATCCTTGCTATTCACAAGGCCTTCGTCGTCCAGTTTTTCACGCATGTCGTCGTAATCAGAACCACCTTGGAACAGCTGAACACCCGCTGCAGCACCGAAAATGGCGTAGCCGATATTAAAATCAGCGCCGACAAGAACGCGTTCCTGCACATTCCAGAAGCTAAAACTATCCGAACCTTCATCAGATTCTAGCCAAGCTTTGTACTTTTTGTCGTTTTCATCGCAACCGTAGGAATCGTCGCAGCTAAATCGAAGCGAGCCACCAAAAGCGCCGGCAGCCACATTCACAAACAGCGGCGAGACCATACCACCCAAACGGTAGGTGACACCCACGTTTCCACCACCCGCATTTAGGTCTTCTACATTGTAGGCATTACCCGTATGCCCATAAAAACCCGATGCCGCCAAAGAAATCTCTTGCGAGGCACTATCAGGATTCGCCCGATGCGTCAAGGGGGCAGGCATAAGTGTTGCCCCCATGGAACGAGCCGTCGGTTGGAGACATCCCGTAAGCGACACCGACACAGCCGCCAACAAAATCAATTCTTTCTTCATAATATTACTCCTAAAAAGCGGCATGGCCACCCATGCCGCACAAAGAAAAATACGATTATCGTCTAAAAAACGGCCCTATTTTGCAAAAATTCTGTACACAGAACAAACCTCATCCGTTTTTACGTTGGCAAACACCAATCTTGAAGTAATTTTCCGATGATTATGCGTTATTTTAGCATCGATTATATCCGAAAGCGGAATTTCTTTTACTAAGAAATTTCCGTCTGCAACAGCATTGTTACGCAACAATTCCATTCCCGTAGAATAGGAATCGAAATAAACGCCAGTTCCCAGACAGGTTCCCGGCCAATAGTAGACATACAATTTGCTGTAAGAATCCGCGCTTTTTTCGCCATTCAAATCCAGATAGGCTCCACCATGGAGTTTCTGGAAACGCAAGGACACTCCAGAGCCAAGGGCATCGCTATAGGGCGTCGCAGAAACCGCCGAAGTCCAAGGCACAAACTTGTATGTCGCATTCGGATACAGATTCTCGCTGAGTTTATCGTATGTTTTCTCCGTATTTTCAACGGTTTTCAGCAACACCGGATTCGAAACCGTCACGTTGCCACCATCCGAATTCAGCACCAGTCTTAACCAGCGATAGCCCTTCAAAGCTCCTTCACCTGCAGGAAGTTTCCAATAAATGCGGTGCGTCTTTCCGTCTACAAGGACATCCTTTTCCTGCAACTGAACCTGTCCCGAACTGATTTTGGATTTCTGCAACAAGAGCTCGGCCTTCATCCAATTTCCGTTGGATTTGTTGACCTGAATATCCACCTGGAAAGTGGCGCCTTCGGCCAAACCTTCACCATTATTGTACGAGGCAACCTTATGCCATCCGGCAGGTACCTCAAAAAATACGCTGTCATTCTGTTCCGTTGCATCGGCATTATAGTCGTAACGGCTATATGCAAAGTATTTTTTCTGAACATAGCCGCCTTTCTTCAAGAAATCCGGCATCTTGGACTGATCCATGCAATTGGTTCCAGGAGTAAAATACCAAGCCAGATTTTCATTACGAAATTCCTTGTTCGCACTGTCGTAATCATAATTCGCCAATTCGCAAAGGACGCGCCACATATCCAATTGCAAACCGCCAATAATTGCGGAATCCAACTTCAAATCCTTGTTTTCAGGGAGTTCAATATGTCTACCGCTAATAGATTCCTTATAGCGCGGATGTGTCGCATCTACGGCATAAACCGCATTGGCAGAGCTTTTTGATTCCGGTTTTGCAAAGGGGAACCCCGACTGACTTTGCGTAAAGGCGCAGACACCGGTCATGGCCAATTTCCCATTGCAGTTCAAATCCATGGCGCTCACCGTAGGAATAAAGGTGCTGTTCTTTTGCATTAGGGAATCTTCGTCCCAACCCGTTGCAAGTTCAACAGAAGCAAAGGCCACCTTCTGTTTCATACCCTTAGGCATGGCATCAAGCATGCCGTCACGTAGGCCTTGGTACATCGTTTCTGCAAACGGATAGGTACTCCCCTGAACAAAATCGTAAGTAGCGGAAATCTTGGGAGTAGACTCTTCAATTTCTCCCGGATACCGGTATATTCTGTTCTTGGCAATTTCGGTTTTGCCGTCAGTATAGGAATAGAGTTTACTTTCGGCTCGACCAAATGTGGAACCGTATTTGTTAGCATGCCTGTTCAGCACGAAATAGGTATTCGAATGGTTCGGAATTATTCCCTTCAGCTGTCCCTGGGCTATCAACACCGACGGGAAGCCCTTGTACTCAGCAGCCTTACGATATTCGCCAAAAAGGAACCTCTGTGTAGAGGTATCCACCTCGTAACTATAATCATTGCATTTAGCGTCATTGCACTTTTTCTGATGCAGCAACAGACCGCTTGCTCCCGGGCCATCAATTAAGTCCTTGAACGCTTCGGCCGCATCTGAGCCGCCTTCTTTCGCCCAAAAATTAATCGTGTAGTACAGCGAAAGCGGCATAATCGCGCCTTGATGCGGCGAATCCAAAGAAGCGTACAGGCGAATGGGAGCATCGGTCTTTTTGTTACGCTGATTATCGTACAAATACGAGGCATAGCGTCCAAGAACACCGCCCTGACTCACCCCGAGTACCACAAAGCCATCAGTCTCTTTATTTTCAAAACCGAAAAGGGAATTCGAATTCATGATTCGCAGAATATTCGCAAGCGTCTGCGCATTCTCTTGCAAGGACTTTCTCACCGTTTCTGAAAACTGCACCAGAACCGGCGTGTAACCCAGTTCAACAAGCGGATCCAGAATCCCGAAACGTTCCACTTCTTCTTGCATTTCACTCAGTGTACGTTTTTCATCTATTCCAAGGTAAATGCCGTCAACAATCAAAAACGGACGAACCAGATTGAAATTGTACTTTTGAGATTCATCTATCTGAGGATTCAACACCCTCACGCTAGCATCCACCCGCGAAGTGACACACGGCTCGCCCGCAGCAGTTCGAAACAACGGAAGAAGCGTTTTTCGTTTTACAACGCACAAATCATCGGCACTACGATTATTGTCTTTGCCAAAGAACAAGTCAATGTGTTCCCTAGCCACAGAATACGATGCACCAACAAACAACGCTAAAAGAAATGACAAAAACCTCATTATTTTACCTCCACGTATAAAGTTTGATTGATTTTGACGCCGCCTTCAGAGAGCCTAATATTCACGGACTGCACGCCCGCCGATTCAAACTCCAGCAGCATTTCGGATTTCGGTTCAAGAGTCTGCCATTTCTTATTCGCATAGATATCGACCCTAGGCAAGGAATTTCTGTTCGTGCTGACAAAATACGGATCATAGAAGACCTTGAGCTTTGAACCCTTCACACTAGCCGAAGGCAGTGCTGCCTGCAAGATTCTCGCATTTACCAGTTGTACGTTTTTACAAGCGCTATCGTTACACATGCGATATGCATAATCGACATTGCCTATCAAGAGGGGCATTTCTCGCTTGTCCGATTCGGTAGCGGCTTCGTTCGCCTCGTAGAACAAGCCCTTCGGATTTGCAATCACGCTATCGCGTAGACGGTTCCGGTCAATGAAATACATGTTACGGAACCAGCCATCTCGGGATTTTTGCGGAGTCAAATCAGTCCGAGTCGGAAATTCCTCTATCTGACGGTGTTCCTGTTCGCTCAGTACAAAGTCAGCATGCGTAGAATTCTTGATTTCATGGCGTTCTTCTTCGGAATAGGCTGCCGTAGTCATGGCCGGAGATGCAGCCAAGAATTTGCCTTCGCGATACGGATTTTTAGGATTCAAGTCACTGTACGGATACTGGATTTCTGTACCGGCAGATTTCCCCGACACCGCACAACTAAAGGCAATGTCATCCAGGAAAAGCGTCACGTATTGATAAGCCGGAACATCAAAGAGTCCAACGCCGATTTTTTCAATCGTCTTGACAGAACCTCCAATCAGTTCTTCGATTGGAACCTTCAGCGTATAAGTCTTGTTGGCGGTCAAATTAAAGAACTTGACACCGCTATTGCCGAATGCACCCGCAAGCCAGATTCCGAACTTGCCCTTCTGTGTTGCACGCACCTTGAAAGTCAAGTTTCCGCCCTGGACGGTTACCGGCAACTTATTCAACGTAAGCATCCCCGTCCAGTCCCCCGCCTTATCCTTCATGCCGGACCAGCGGATATAAGGCGGGGTAAGCGCCTCCATTTCGCCCCAGTTGGCGCTCCATTCCGGCGCTTCCGGGAACGTCATGTTAGCCGTTTCCATTTTACCAGCTTCGCCATTTTTATACAGCGAAACATCGTTACAGACCTGTGCATAACCCGAAAGAGACAACACAGTCCCTATCAAGGCTGCACACCTTGACATCCTACTTTTCATAGGACCTCCATTTGAAAGATGTTTGTTAAACTTCCCAGCGTTCGCTGAGCAGGATATAAAAAGCCATATAAAAATGGATCCACTAAACAGAAAAAAAATACACCTGTGGTTAACAGATGTATCTAAAAACTATTTATTGATCCGGCAAGAATTATAGATAAAGATTATTTTTTTGTAAAGAGATTCCGCAACACATTTTGAAAAAAGTGTATACAGCGTTTACACGGAATCCTTTTTCAACTTCACTTTCAATTCCGTCTTATAGGCATCGCCTTCTACGCCAGCTTTATACTGGTAGCGCCCGCTATACATAAGCTCCAAGCGCTTCTTGAAAGTAGAAAGTCCAAGGCCGCTCGCATTCGGCTTTGCCTTACGCGGGAAGTTGCTGTTTTCGCTAACAAACGAAATTGTATTTCCCTTCTGCACAATCTTGATATGCGCAAAACTGTTGCCTTCCGGATTCACGCAATGCTTCATCGCATTTTCCATCAAAGGCATCATCAGCAGCGGTTCCACTTGGCAATCCGGATTTTCAAGTTCGTATTCAAACTTGAAATCAAAGGAATCGTCATGTCTCAGCTTTTCAAGTTCCGCATACTTTTCCAAGATGCCCACATCTTCTTTAAGCGAAATATACTTGTCGCCTGTCTGGTAAAGCATCACACGAATCAGCTGCGAAAGCTTTGTCATGCTCGTTTCTGCAAGATTAGGATCTATACGAATCAAGCTAGTAATGTTGTTCAAAGTATTGAACAAAAAATGCGGAGAAAGTTGGTTCTTCAAAAACTTAAGTTCATATTCCAGAGTTGAACGTTTCTTTTCACGCAAGATAAATGCCCTGATAATCAACCTCGAAAACATTGAAATCAAAATGCAAACAAAGCAGATGAGCGCAAGCGCAATCAGAAACACAAGTACAGTCCAGACGGAAAAATGCCCGCGCACGGCCCCCGCACTAAAACAATAGTTGCTGAAGAAATCTACAATTCCCTCGCCCGCCTTGCGCTGAATCAAGAAGTAGAACACTTCGCGGCCTAGCAACGAAAGAAAAAGAATCACGGCGTTGCCGGCAAAGAACAAAGCATAACGTTTTCTAAAGAAGCACTTTGGAACAAGGTAGCGCTGGTTTACCAAGAAGGTCAAGAACGTTGCCAGAAGCGGCAAATAGTAGCAGGAAAGATTAATAAGCGACACTTGCGTCAACGGATATGTCGGATCAAGCAGCAATATCAGCGGGAACAGCAAGATAAACATCCAAATCAGAATCATCAGTACAAATGTCGGAATCGGATACTGGGCATCGTTCTCGTCGCCCATAATTTCGATTAGTTCCCGCTCGCCTTTTTCGAATTGGGCTTCCTGAAGTTCCGCTAAACGTTCATAATTGCGGCGTAAAAAAGCCCTAAAAGCGGATTTTGCGTACTTTGTCGTCATTTTTTCCTCTTGCGAATACAAAAATAGGTCTTATTTTGCCAAAAAAAAGGGCGTTATGACAAAAACGTGACAAAAGTCCACTTTTCTTTGACGAAATTCACAAACAACTTTTGCGAACAAAGGCGTAATCCGTGACACTTGAAAATGAAAATGGAGGTAGATTTACGAATGTAAACGAAACAACAAGCAACGAGGTTGATATGACAAAGAATACACACGTTCGTGACGACAGGGATGTTTATTTCCAGTATCTGAACGATATTTCTAAATATCCGCTGCTTACCAAGGAACAGGAAAAGGTTGTTCTCGCCAAAGTCCGCGAAGGCAGCCGCGAAGCTATGGACCTGCTGGTCAAAAGCAACCTCCGCTTTGTAGTGAATATCGCTAACCTTTACAAGGGTCAAGGCATCGACGTGAACGAGCTCATCAACGAAGGCAATATGGGCCTTATCGAAGCCGCTCGCCGCTTTGACCACACCCAGAAAATCAAGTTCATCAGCTATGCCGTTTGGTGGGTTCGCCAAAACATCACCCGCGCCATCGCTGAACGTGGCCGATTGGTCCGCATCAGCGCCGAAAAGGAACTCGTGCTCCGCCGCTTTGCCAAGAAGGGTGGCCAGATGCACCAGGTCGTAGGCGGCGGACTCATGCTTGACCCGAAGAGCCTCGAAGGCGTCTCCAAGTACAAAGCCGACGACATCGAAAAGATCTTGATGATGGGCAACAAGTCTACCTCTCTCGACGCCCCCGTTGGCGAAGATGGCGACATGACGCTTGGCGACACCATTGCTGCAGCCGAATTCCGCACCGATGAACTTGCCGAGCAGAACAACCGCTCCAAGCTCTTTAACAAGGCGATGAACAACAGCCTTTCTGACCAGGAAAAGGAAATCATCAAGCTCTATTTCGGTTTCAAGATGGATTCCGACCTGAACTTGAAGGAAATCGCTCCGATGGTCGGCCTTTCCAAGGAACGCACCCGCCAGCTCAAGGATTCCGCTCTTGAAAAGCTCAGGAACGAACAGCTTGCCCGCGTTTTGAACGACGCCGCATAAGTTTAAACCTTTTTAGTTTTTTTCTCTCTCTCCTTATAACTAAAAAACCGGCCCTTTCGGCCGGTTTTTTCCGCTTTTTACGCCCCGACGAACAAATGAAATTGTATTTTTAAGGTATGAATTTCAATATGCTGAATTTTCGAACCATTCTTGTAGCCGGTCTTTCGGCTCTCTGCTTCACGACTAGTCCCTTTGCGGCAAATGACAAAAAAGATCCTCCCGGCGACTTCTACAACGAAGTTTCCCGCTTGAACAAGGTTCTTTCCGAAGTCAACCGCAAGTACGTCGAAGACGTGAACCCGACAGAGCTCACCGACGCAGCCTTGAACGGCATCCGCAATATTTTGGATCCGCATACCACGGTGTTTTCTCCCAAGGATTACGAAAGCCTCAAGGTCTCCATGGAAGGCAAGTTCGGCGGCGTGGGCATCACCATCAGCCTCCGCGACAACATTCTGACCGTCATTTCGCCGCTTTCTGGCACCCCGGCATTCCGCTTGGGTATCCGCGCCGGCGACCGCATCCGTAAAATCGACGGCAAGGATACCAAGGGATTAAGCCTCGACGAAGCCGTGAACAAGCTCCGCGGCAAAATCGGCACCGACGTGACCATTTCTATTGAACGAGAAGGCGTGCCCGACCTGATGGACTTTACCATTACCCGCGCCGAAATCATTGTGCACGCCGTGCCTTACTACGGCATGGTCACCAAGGATATCGGCTATATCAAACTCGCCACCTTTAGCGACAAGACCACCAGCGACGTCGAAAACGCCCTTAAGAGCCTCCAGAAGCAGGGCATGAAGAAGATTATCCTTGACATGCGCTACAATCCGGGTGGACTTTTGAACCAAGCCATCGAAATCAGCGAACTGTTCCTAAAACAGGGCAACCTGATCGTAAGTACCCGCGGCCGCACCCAAAAGACCGAAAGTCATGCCCGCAAGAATGGCATCGTGAAACCGGAAGTGCCCATGGTCGTGCTTCTGAACCAGGGTTCCGCCAGTGCCGCCGAAATTGTTTCCGGTGCGCTCCAGGACTGGGACCGCGCCTTGATTATCGGTAAGACCTCTTTCGGTAAGGGTTCCGTGCAGACGATTTTCCCGTTGGACAACCAGGGTAACGCCCTCAAGCTTACCACGGCATTCTACTACCTACCCTTCGGCCGCTGCATCAACAAGCCCGAAAACGGCATCAAGGGTCTCAAGCTCTTGGAAGAGGAATACGCCGAAGAAGGCGACGAAAAGGCAGATTCCACCAAGAAAGACACCGCCAAGGTCGACACCTTCTACACCAACAACGGTCGTATGATGTTCGGTAGCGGCGGCATTACTCCCGACGTAGAAGTAGAACTTTCTCCGATGCCGTGGGTAGTCCAGGTGCAGGAACGCATGGCCATGTACTTCAAGTTCGCCGTCAAGATCCGCCCCGAACTGGAAAAGGCCGGAGTCAAGATGGATGCCAACTGGGAAGTCCCCGACAGCCTGTTCAAGCAGTTCCGCGATTTCTGCATGAAGGACACGAACTTCACCAAGGTCAAGAGCAACGCTCTGGTAGGCGTGGATCAGCTCGAAAAGAGCATCGTCCGCGAACAGAACTACATGGGTGACAGCGCAAAGACGGTAAGCGACACAGCTCTCGCCAAGCGCCTCGAAGAAATGCGCAAAGCCCTTGAAAACAACCGCAACGCCCAGTTCGACGAGAACAAGCAGTACATCAAGGACGGCATCAAACGTGAACTCTTGACCGCGTTCATCAACGATTCCGTCAGCACCGCATTCTCCTTGAAGCAAGACAAGCAGCTGAACGAAGCCATTAAGTACCTGAGCGACATGAACCTTTACAAGAAGGCCATCAGCGCTCCGAGCAAGAAGGCTTCCAAGAAGTCTAACAAGGATTCCAAAAAGAAGTAGGCGTCCTTGATCAACCTCATGAACAGAATTGCAGAAAGTCTGGGTAAATTCATCCGGAAATTTCTGCAAACCGTAGCAAGCTACCTCCACTTTGTCTGGCAGCTTTTCAAAAGCATTCCAGGTGCGTTCAGCAATTTCCACACTACCGTAGAACAGATGCAGCACGTGGGCCTCACCAGTATTCCCGTAGTGGTGGCGGCATCGCTTGCTACAGGCGCTATTATGGCATGGCAGCTCGCCTACCAGTTTGCAGACATCATTCCCCTGATGTTTGTGGGAATGGCCGTGGGTAAGTCCGTGATGGTGGAACTCTGTCCGATTCTTACCGCAATGGTTCTTGCAGGCCGAATTGGGGCGTCCATGTGTTCGGAACTTGGCACCATGGCCGTCACCGAACAACTTGATGCATACAAAGTATTAGGACTCAGCCCCTACAAGTTTTTGCTGGCCCCTCGTTTAATAGCCACCATCATCATGCTTCCGACCCTTACGATTATCAGTATCTTTATCGGTATCGTAGGCGGTTACGAAGTCGCCCATATTTACAAGGATGTGTCCTTTGCCGTATTCTTCTACGGAGTACGCATGTTCTACCAGAACTGGGACTTGGTGGTGGGTCTTATCAAGGCAACCCTTTACGGCTACTTTATTGCAAGCTACGCATGCTTCTTTGGCTTTACCACCCATAGCGGCGCCGAGGGCGTGGGCAAGAACACCAAGGCTACCGTGGTGGCCGGCATGACAAGCATCCTGATTGGCGGCTTCGTGCTTTCCAAGTTGCTGTTGCTTTAATGAACAAGCCCACTTACAAAAGGCGCGGGAAGCCCGTTTGCGGCAAGGATCCCGAAGACATCAGCGTACTATTGCAAATGGTTTTGGACAAGGCCCATATCACCGATGAAATGGCCCTTGAAAAGCTGTCCGAAGGCCTTGAAACTATCGTGGGTCCACTCATAAAACCCCACGTTCAAATCGTCAAATTCGAACGCAATATTTTGACGCTAAAGTGCGGTAGTTCCGCGTGGAAACAGGAACTTTTTTTGCAAAAAAAAGCTATTATTGACAAGTGTAATTTATTGCTCGGAAAGCCCTCTGTCAAGAACATTCTTTTCGTATAAAAGCATGTTAAAAAGAGACCCGGCACAAAGATTTTAGAAGAAGAAAACAAGGTAAAAAATGGCAGAAGAATCTGAAGAAATGAAAAAGGCCGAAGAAGACTACAGCGGTTCCAGTATTACCGTTCTCGAAGGCCTCGAAGCCGTGCGCGTTCGTCCGGCAATGTATATCGGTTCAACAGACATCCGCGGTCTCCACCACCTGGTTTGGGAAGTGGTCGACAACTCCGTGGACGAAGCTTTGGCCGGATTCTGTTCTCACATTGAAATCGCCATTTTGCCGGGTAACGGCATCCGCGTGACCGATAACGGTCGTGGCATTCCGACCGACATTCACCCCAAGGAAAAGGTGGGCACCATCCAGGTCGTGATGACCAAGCTCCATGCCGGTGGTAAATTCAACAACAGCTCTTACAAGGTCTCTGCCGGTTTGCACGGCGTGGGCGTGAGCTGCGTGAACGCTCTTTCTAACAAGCTGGTTGTTACCGTGCGCCGCAACGGCCGCGTGGTTCAGCAGGAATTTTCTAGAGGCGTTCCGTGCGGTCCGCAGGTGGACTTGGGCGAAAGCGACGGCACGACAGGTACTTCTGTTGAGTTCTACCCCGACGATACGATTTTCAGCGAAACCGTCTACGTGTACGACACGCTCGCCACGCGTTTCCGCGAACTCGCCTTCCTTATGAGCGGGCTCCGGCTGACGCTCACCGACGAACGCGATCCCGAAAACAAGAAGACTGATACGTTCTGCTACCCGGGTGGCGTGTCTGAATTCGTGCGCTACGTGGATGAACACCGCACCAAGCTGTTCCAGGATCCGATTCACCTGGTACTCCCCGACGGCCAGTATCCGCTGGAAGTGGCCATGTGGTACAACGACGGCTACCAGGAAAACTTCTTTAGCTTTGTGAACAACGTGAACACCTACGACGGCGGTACTCACGTGACGGGCTTCAAGACCGCCCTCACCCGCGTCATCAGCAAGTTCGCGCAAGAAATGCCCAAGGGCAAGAAAGACATTCAGATTACCGCCGACGACATCCGCGAAGGCCTTACCGCCGTCATCGCCATCAAGGTCTCGCAGCCGCAGTTCGAAGGCCAGACCAAGCGCAAGCTCGGCAACTCCGAAATCGCAGGCTATGTCGCCTCCGCCTTCGGCGCAAAGCTCGAAGAATACTTCCAGGAAAATCCGGCCGCGGTCAAGATTATTTTGGACAAGGTTTATAACGCCGCCGTGGCCCGCGAAGCTGCCCACAAGGCACGCACCCTCGCCCGCCGCAAGAACGTTCTTGAAAGCGGCGGCCTGCCGGGCAAGCTCGCCGACTGTTCCAGCCGCGACCCGAAGGAATGCGAACTGTTCATCGTGGAAGGTGACTCTGCAGGTGGTTCTGCAAAGATGGGTCGTAACCGCGAGTTCCAGGCCATTCTCCCGCTACGCGGTAAAATCTTGAACGTGGAAAAGGCAAGCCTTCACCGCGTACTCGATACCGAAGAAATCCAGAACCTGGTGAATGCCATCGGTTGCGGTCTCGGCACCGAATGCAAGCTCGAAAAGCTCCGCTACAACAAGATCGTCATCATGACCGATGCCGATGTGGACGGCTCACACATTCAGACTTTGCTCCTCACCTTCTTCTTCCGCTACATGCGTCCGCTCATCGACGAAGGCCACGTGTTCCTCGCCATGCCGCCTCTGTTCAAGCTCAAGGTCGGCACCAAGGACACCTACCTGTTCGACGAAACCGCCAAGGATGAAGCCATGGCAAAGCTCGAAGACAAGAAGAACGTAACCATCAGCCGATTCAAAGGTCTTGGCGAAATGTCTCCGGAACAGCTTTCCGAAACGACTATGGATCCGGCAAAACGATTCCTCAAGCAATGCTACGTGGAAGACGCCGTGGCCGCCGACCAGATTTTCAGCATGCTCATGGGCGAAGACGTGGAACCGCGCCGCAAGTTCATTGAATCTAACGCTTACAAGGTCTTGGATGACCTGGATATTTAATTTCGATGGCGCCAAGTAAAGAAGACTTTCAGACTGTATTGGCGCAAGCCCGCAAGCTTGTGCAGGAACAGTTGAAACTTACCGAAAAGGTCATTTTCGGTGTTGCCCAAAACGCCCCCGCAGGCATTGGCGAACGACTGGAATCACTGTTCCAGCGCAAGGGCAAACGAATCCGTTCAACGCTCCTTTGCCTGATTGCACAGAGCGGTTCTCAGAAGCCCGACAGTCTGCGAGTCGCACACGCATGCGCAGGCATCGAGTTGCTGCACCTTGCAAGCCTAGTCCACGACGACATCATCGACGGCACCGACATTCGCCGCGGGCAAAAGACCGCCCACAAGGAGTGGGGCACGCAGGTTGCTGTACTCATCGGCGACTACGTGCTTTCGCAGGCCATGCAATGCGTGATTGACGAAGAATCGCACGACATTCCGACGGTTCTTTCCAAAGCTGCGGATAAATTAATCGCAGGTGAAATTCTGGAGCTGGACCAGTCCGGCAATATGCGACTTTCCTTTGAGGAATACGACCGCATTATCGACGGAAAGACGGCAGCCCTGATTGCAGCTGCCGCACGCATCGGCGCCATTCTCGCCGGTTTCGACAAGGAAAACATCGACAGGTGCGCCCAGATGGGCAGCCACTTCGGCATCGCCTTCCAGATTATCGATGACCTTCTGGACTACGGTTTCGGCAGTAAGAATCTCGACAAAGCCAAGTTCACCGATTTAGGCAATGGACTGATTACACTTCCGCTGCTGTACTACTTCGAATGCTGTAACGAGCAGGAACGCTCCGAGATGGAAGTCCTGATTGCCAAAGCAGACCAAGCCGGCGTTCCCGAAAAGATTATTGAAAAACTGAACGAAAAAAACGCTTTCAAGAAGGCCAAGGCCAACGCACAAGACCATCTTGAAAAGGCCCTTGAAATTGCGCAGGGGCTACCCAGTTCACTTTTCACCGAAGAAATCATCCAGATGTTCTCTTCGATGGACAACCGCGGCAACTAGTCCAAGCGATTCAACTTGCCAAAGGGCGCAAAATAAGTTATATTGCGCCTACATCCTGGGGATATAGCTCAGTTGGTAGAGCGACAGGTTCGCAATCTGTAGGTCATGGGTTCGACTCCCACTATCTCCATAAAAAGCAGGACTCCGTCCTGCTTTTTTCATTTATCAGATTTCCCACTTGAAGCCAGCTTTCAACTCTGAAAGGATGCTGTTTTCAGGATAAACGCCCTGATAATATTTAGGCAAACTATAATGCTTGTAGAATTGTTCAACGCCCAAATAAAGCGTTATCGCATTCGGTTTCCAATAGAAGGTCGTTCCCCATACACCGCTGAATTTACGCATCTTTTCGTAATCGCTATCCGGGCCATCTAGGACAAAACCGTAAAACAAATTGACTTTCGCTTCAAGCGTTATATTGCGTCTAAATTTATAGGACACTTGCGAACGAAGAGTCGGACCAAGCCATTCGGCATAATACCTGGGAATCGAAACTTCAACTGACGATTCCGAATTTTGCGGAGCATTCCGCTGCGCCCAATACATGGAATCAATTTTTCCGATATTCCAGTTATAGCATTCCAGCCCATAGGTTTCTAGACACACCTGCATCGGGTTTTGCCAATCTCCGTACGCAGGATAATACCCCCACTGATACGGATACTCCGGCTCCCATTCCTCTTCTTGTTCCAATTCTTCAATTGCATTCTGATACGATTCAATATAGCTCACAAGATCCACTGCAGAATCCGCTTCGAAACGAGCTCCCGCGTAAACGGACCAATTCAAGCCATACGGAACAGTCCTGTGCCAGGCTCCATACAAAGCAAACGATAGCGGCCCATCAGGGTCGTAATACCCCCATGTAGCGGCACCGACACGTTGCTTTTCGAACCGGTAAAAATCTCGTTCTACCCAAGCGTAAAAATTAGGCGAAACATAGGCACCTTCAACCACCTTGATATCGGCACCCACATCGAGCATCAGGGATTTGCCGACTAACGAGTATTCAAGCCCTACCGAGACATTCCAATCGTTCGTATCTAGCACGGGCATGTCATCATTAGCCACAAACCAATCACCAGAAAAACCTATTCCGAAAGAATGAATCCAGTCACCAGTTGAATAATCAACAAAGGGTGTCAATGAAAAGAAAATATCGCCACCGTATTCGTTAACCTTGTCTACACCGCCATATTCATTATAATGCAAACCATAGAATCCTAAGTCACCCAGGAAACGAAAGGACCACGGACTTTTATCCGTAGTCTCTCCAAGGGCCTTATAATATTCGTCAATGATTTCGCGAAGTTCTTCAGTATAGGGACCAGGAATCTGAACCGCTTCTTCAAAAGCAGCAAGGGCGGCAGACACATCGCCAGCTTCTTCAGCCTTCATGGCACGATAGTACACAGATTCTTGCGTCTCGGCATAAAGCAAAGACGAAAACATCAATAGCACTATTACAATGAAACGCATTTAGCGATGGGGATGATCCATCGGCTTCACAGGACCCATGGGGTACATGGGATTCATGGGATACATGGGAGCCGGAGCAGGACCATTAGGCATATCTCGCATCGGGTTCATTTGGTGAGACTCAGGCTGCTCATAAAAAGGACGACGTTCGCGAGACTGTTTTTTCGGGATTTCCCCCTCAAAGCGAGGCTTTTCGTTCCGCTTTTTCGAGACTTCCTGGCGGATATTCTTCTTTTCAGCGGAGGAACTATTGCGCAAGTCCGTAAGAATTTGCTCTCGGGCAGCACGACGTTCCGCACGCAATTTTTGCCAGTCTGCGCTTTCCTTTGCACCGAGATTGGGCATTTCTCGCGAAATTTCCATATTCTCGGCGGGGGTCGGGACAGAAGACTCCGGACGCGCAGAAGACGGAGCAGCGTAGCTAAGCGCTGCAGCCATCATAATTGTCGTTATGAGAGTAGTCTTTTTCATACTCAATCTCTTGCAAATTCCGTGCCAACCGTCTTTTAGGCTATAATAAATATATAAAACTATTTCTTATAGTCTTCCTTTTTCATTCCCAATCTTTCCATGATTTCGCGCAAAACCTTGCGGTCGATGCCCAAAATCGTCGCTGCAAGCGTCAAATTCGCGTTACTGTCGGAAAGAGCGCGGCTAATCACTTCACGTTCCACGACTTCGCGAGCCTCTTTAAGCGTACGCGGCGATTCCTTCGCCTGCGCCTGGACATCGCCCAAGCCCAAATCAGCCGGCTGAATTACGCCATGGACCGCTTGAACCAAAGCTTTCTGGACCTTGTTTTCGAGTTCACGCACATTACCCGGCCAGTGATAACTGAGCATCGCCTTTTCGGCGTTGCGACTCAAATGGAACTTACCGCGACCGTATTCGGCGCAGTAACGGGTCAAGAATTCTTCGGCCAAAAGCACAACGTCTTGTCCGCGATCCCTTAAAGGCGGCATTTCTACAGGCATCACCTGAATGCGGAAGTACAAGTCTTCCCTAAAGCGTTTTGCCTTGACCGCCTCTTCCA
This sequence comes from Fibrobacter sp. UWB15, assembly GCF_900177705.1. Taxonomy (NCBI): domain Bacteria; kingdom Pseudomonadati; phylum Fibrobacterota; class Fibrobacteria; order Fibrobacterales; family Fibrobacteraceae; genus Fibrobacter; species Fibrobacter sp. UWB15. The sequence goes on along the minus strand of NZ_FXBA01000006.1, from coordinate 177,975 downwards.
AGTCTACATGTGTTGCACTAATGATGCGCACGTTCACCGGAATTTCGCGGTTGTCGCCTACGCGGGTAATATGCTTTTCTTGCAACACGCGCAAGAGTTTCACCTGCATATTCATGGGCAGTTCCCCGATTTCATCGAGGAAAATCGTTCCGCCGTCGGCTTCTTCAAAGAATCCCTTGCGGGTTTCAATGGCGCCCGTAAACGAGCCCTTGGCATGTCCAAACAAGAGCGATTCCATCAAGTGCTCCGGAATGGCCCCGCAATTCACCGCCACAAAGGGCTTGTCTGCGCGGGGGCTATGCCTATGAATATAGCGGGCAACGACCTCTTTACCGGTTCCCGTTTCACCACGAATAATGACCGGCATCGGAAGTTCCGCTAATTTGTCTGCAAGCGCAATCAAATCAGCCATCGCTTTGCTTGAATACACGATACCGTCTTTGCGAATGACATTCCTTAAAATGTTCAGCGATTCCTTGTCACGCAAGCGATCGAATGCAGCAAAGGCAAACTTTTCACACACCATCACAAAAGAATCGAACAGGGCGCTGTCATCTTCGGTAAAAGGTTCTTCGCGGGCGGCACGCTGTAAATACAGGTATCCGGATTCACTTTCGGGCGTGCGGAAGGGCGACACCATAATGCTTGTCAACTGATTCTGTACAATTGACTTCGAAAGGTCCGCAGAATCGTCATCCAGCTGATTCCACACCACCGCCTTCTTTTCGCGCTTCGCCTGTTTTACAGCAGAAATAGAAATGGTCACATTTTCAGGATTGCTAAGGTGGATTGCATTTTCACCACCAGTATCCAGAACAGCGGCATCGGCATGCAGCACATCTTTAGCCACTTCAAGAATTTTCACAAATAGAGATTCCGGTTGGACTTCGTCCAACAAGATCTTTACGACATCCAGCATCTTTTCTGTCGCAAGCATCGATTCTGACTTCATACGAAACCCCTTCTAAAATTATTCCATTGCGGGCGTAGGCAAATCCTTCAGCATCACAGGAGGAACAGAATCTATCGTCTTTTCAGAATCTCGTTCGAAACCCGATTCTAGGCTCCTGGATTTTTGAAGTAGCAAATTACCCGTTTCGTCTATGTCGGGACTTTTGGTTCCAACATAGAGCACAATCACCAATGCAATTAATATAAGTCCAAAAAAAGCCAAAATGACGATTTTTAAGTTGTTTTTTTCGTTTTCACCGTCATATTTGCGATACGGAAAAGCCTTTTTTTCTCCTATCGGGAATTTTTGCCCCACTTTTGCGGTGAACAATTCCTTGGCGTATTTCTGTATAGCAGTCTGGGCAGTCACCTCACCCACTCCCATGGAATCGAGGGCTATTTCCAAAAGTTCGTCCAGTTCGTCAAAGTCTTCGGCTCGGTTTTCCGGAGATTCTCGCAACAAGGCCTTCCACAACGGCTCTAGCGCCGATAGTTCCTGCGGCTTGCAACGTTCCGAATCATAAAGTCTAGAAGAAACATCCACATTTTCGATTGCCATAGCCTGAGCCGCAAGTTCATTATAATCCTGCGACGCAAGCAAGTCCTGCCCAGAAATCCAGTGGAACAAAAGCATTCCCAAACTGTAAAGATCGCTCTTCGTACTGGCGGACTTTCCTTGAAAACGTTCCGGCGCTGCATAAGCCAAGGCTCCCGGTCCTACAATTCCACAATCGATAAGCACCGTATTCAATGCAGCACCCGACTGACAAAGCAAGACATTAGCCGGGTTGATATCGCCATGATGGATACCTTCTTTATCCATCAAATCCAGCGTCAGCACAAGACTCCGGAGCAATTTCAGCGCAACAACAACCGGCATCGCAGGAGCTTCTGCAGAATTCGCCCCATCAAGGAAATCATAGACCAAGTATGCCGTATTGTCGCGAGTCCCCGATTCTCGAACACGGTAAAGTCCGGGAACGTTCAAATGCTTTAACCTGTCTACAACAGAATCGTCAAAACAAGAACCGGCATGATACCACTTCAACGCATAACGATCTTCGCCACAGGAAAGTTCATAGACATTGGCTTCCCCCCCCTGATGCAACAAAGTACAAGCATCAGCTCGATCTAGAATGCTTGTCGTAGGCTTTTCGGATTTCGCACTCATAGCCTACCCGATAGCACCATGGATTTCAAGGAATCCTCGGCCACCTGCGTCCAGTGGATCAGAGCCCTGTTTGTCGGAGCCTTTTCTAGCCCGGCCGACCACGTGTCCCAAGCCGATTCAATATCGCCTTCTTCCCAATAGATGTTCCCTAGGTTAATATAGGCAGAAACAAACTGCGGTTCCCGGGTCACAATATGGATAAAGATATTCTTTGCGCTATTCAAGTCAGCGGGGGCATTACTTTGAGCAAGAATCAAACCCTTCAAGTTATAGCTAAAATAGTTCAAACTATCCAGTTGTATAGATTTATCCAATAAGGGCAACACATTTGCAGACGCATCTTGATTCAACGTGGCGCGGGCCAAGTAGAACAAGCAAGTCGAATAATTGGCATCTATGTTTCCACTACTATCCAGGCCATAAAGAATCTTGAATTCTCGGGCCGCGCGACTCCAACGGACAAACGAGGAATCGTTGAAACGGTCCGCTTGTTCCGCTTCGGCATAGAACGAAAGCGCAAGCCCGTAACGGGCATCGCGGTTGGCCGGTTCAACATCCAAGGCTTTCGAGAAATTCGTAATAGCGCGTTCATAGTCGCCAATACGCAAGGCGTCGTTTCCACGTTTGATGTCGTCATTGACGCAAGACATCAAAGACAAGGTGAACAACAACACCCCTATGTAGCACACACGCCTAAGCATAGCCTAAATATATAATAAAATCAATAAAAAAAGAACCTTGGCATAAACCAAGGTCCTTGAAAATCAATCAAGTAAGAAATTACTTGTCGAGTTCACGCTGAGCGACAACGTTACCTTCGGCGTCGATGGCGCGGATAACGTTTTCATCGCGCTGGAGGGTCAGGACGGCCTTTTCGCCAGCAGCGGTGGTGATTTCAGCAGTCATAGAACCGTCAGCGTTCTTGACAGCAGCAATGGTGTTACCCTGAGCGTCCTTTTCATAGTAGGAGTCGCCAGAAGCAAGCGGGTTGGAGCCAGTCCAGAATTCGACAGTGTTGAGGACGAGGAAGTCCACGAACACGGCGATACCGTAAACCGGGATGACGTTCATGGCGAAGTGGACGATGGAGTTGAGCCACTTGTTACCAAGGGTGCCGTTCCATGCGAGCAGCTTGTTGAAGCATGCGTACTTGCCATAGCAGCCGGAAAGAACAATCATGCCGGCGCAGAGAAGGGTAATGATACCTTTTTTCATTTTATTAACTCCTTAAGGGTTGATTATCGTTTTTTACGACGAGAGAAATATAACTAAAAAATGATACTTTGGTGATTTTTCTCTTAAAATTTGTGTTTTTTTGATTTTTGTCACACTTCAAAAAAAACGTAAGTCAATCACATTTGTTTAGATTTGTTTACAAAATTAGACTTTTTGCCTTTTTATTCTAATTTGGACTATCTATCAAGGTTATCATTCTTGTGATTTTTTTCACTTTTCTCTTTTTTTTGTTATTTTAATGTTCAAATATTCATGACGATAGGTAAGAAAGGAGAGTTGTTTATGGGTTTGATGACGAATAGAATTATGCATTCCATTCTCGCAGTGGCTATTGCATCTACCGCAGCGATAGCAGCTAAAGCGAAGCCGCTTACTGTGTGGATTATGCCCAACGGAGCCTCTCCGCAAGAAACCCTCGAAAAAAGACTTGAAATCTACACCAAGAAGACCGGCATTCCGACCAAGGTCGAAGTGCTTGACTGGGGCGAAGCCTGGAACCGCATTACCGCAGCACTCTCTGGAGCCCAGCAGGCCCCCGATGTTTTGCAGCTTGGCTCCACCTGGATTCCGTACTTTGCATCCCGCAAGGAAATCAAGCCGCTCAACGAAGAACTTTCTAAAATTCAACCCAACCGATTTGTCCCTGTCAGCTGGAACACGACCCATATCGACGAAGACACGACCATCTACTCCGTTCCTTGGTTTATCGATATCCGTGCCGTCCTTGCAAACAAGCGCATTCTTGCAGAACACGGCATTACCAAAGATTCTATCAAGACCTACGAAGGGTTCAAGAACGCCATCCGCAAAGTCAACAGCAAAGACGAAGTTCTTGAAGACGGCGCCCACGTACGCGGTTACGCATTCCCCGGCAGGAGCGACTGGAACCTTCCACACAACTTTGCCCCCTGGATTTGGAGCAACGGCGGTTCGTTCATCAAGAAAGACGCCGACGGCAAATGGCATGCCAACATTCTTTCTGAAGAAACGCTCCTAGGCATTGCAAGCTACCTCCACTTTATCATGGATACGCTCGTAGCGCCCGAAGCCCTGCAGACCAACACGGCCCAGATTGCCCAGCAATTCAACAATGGCGAGCTCGCCTTTATCGTGAGCACTTCCGAAATCATCATGCAGACCCGTTTCCACGGAAACATGGGAGGCCTTTCTAACGCCCGAATCGGTTCCGACAGCGTCATGGTAGTTCCCATTCCTAAGGGCAAGGTCGGAAGCGTCAGCTTTATCGGCGGTTCAAACCTCGCCATTCCGGCAAACAACAAACGCAAAGAAGCTCTTGACCTTTTGCTCTTCTTAACCGACGACGAAAACCTGGACGCCTATACTAAGCAGATTGGCTTTTTGCCGCCATCTAGAAAGGTTCTGCAGGAATGGGCCAAGGATGAAGACTACAACATTCTTGTTCGCGCCCTTGAAACCGGTCGCGCCTACGTGGCCATTCCGGAATGGGGCGAACTGGAACAACAACTCAACACCCTATTCAGCGCCATTTGGGAACAGATGGAAATTCCGTCGCTCTATTCCGAAGACAAGCTGTACGAGATATTCAAGGACCTCACGGTCGAAATCGACAAAAAGTTGAACTACCCGACAACCAATATTATGACGGCGGCAGAATTCAAGGCCGCCTGGAACAAGATTAACGAAGAAAACAAACCGAAGGTGGAAGCTACCAAGGATTCCACAAACAAGGCCGTTGACAGCAATATGCAAAAGGCCCCGTTTGTATTCGTAGTTATGCTGGTCCTCGGATTCCTGTTCGCCTTCCTCCGTCGCCGCAAGAGATAACAAGTTTTTGAAGTAACCGCCTATGTCGACCACTACCATATCAGGTTTTTCACGAAGCATCGTCTTCAAGGTGCTTATCGTTTTGATTTTCTCCATGACCCTCGTGGTCACGGGGAGTATCTTTATTTTCACGTCAAAACAGACAAACCTGATGTTGGAATGGAGTTTCAACAACAACGAGTCGACTCTCTCGCAGATTGGCTACATGGCATCTAGCGAAATGAAGCAGTTTGGCGACCGCCTGACACTTCTTTCCAAGACATCCGAAATTCAAAGTCTCGATCCGAATACGGCTGCCAGCTACCTTAAGAGCTACAGCATTTCGACATTGTTCATTTCGGGTGAAACCGTTACTTTATACGACAGAGGCTACTCGTTCATTTGCGACAACTCCATGGTCGGCATTCCAACAGAAAGCCCCTACCCCATTGATTTTTCGCGCATTACTCCGCACCGCCCTTACTTGACGCCCTGGTTTAGGGAAGCAAAGGATGCACCCCCAAAGCGTCTGTTCGGCATTAGCATTACAAACAAGTCTAGTTCCAGCGGATACCTGCTTGCAGAATTCTCACTTCGCAGACTTTGGACGAACTTCCCTAACTATAAAATTGGTAGAAACGGATTCCTGGTCGCCATTAACGGTCAAGGAGAAATTCTGTACCACCCCGACTTAAAGCGTTGGCTTACAGATACACACAAGATCAACGAACTTGGATTTACAGAAATTGATCCTCGCAACTATGATGTCAAGAAAGCTCAGTTCCAGAAGCTTTACGACAACGAGCAGTATCTTGTTAACTACTACTTTGATTCTAACACCGATTTTGGTCTCTTTGCCTTCCAGCCGAAAAGCGAAATTGACGACCTGATTTCTTCGGCAACGCAGGCAAGCATCGCCATTCTCGTGATTTCAATTCTGATAATCTTCCTTGTCGCAGCATGGATGTTCTACATGCTGGGCGTTCCGCTGAACCGCATTACCAAGCACATCCGTAGAATCACTGACGGAGACCTTGATATCGAAAACATTGACGTGGGTAGCCGTAAAGACGAACTGGGCCAGTTGGGCAACGCTTTCAACTCGATGCACGATACAATTAAACGTCAGATTAAGGAGCTGAACGCCCATAGAGAAATCTTGGAACAGGAAGTCAAGGAACGCACCAAGGATTTGGAACTGGCCAACAAGAAGCTGGAACTGATTTCGAAGACCGACGAACTGACGGGACTCCCGAACCGCCGCGAAATGAACGAAACCGTCGCAAACGAAATGGGTCGTTCAGCCCGAACCCACAAGCCCTTCTGCTTTATCTTTATTGACATTGACCACTTCAAGAATATCAACGACACCTACGGCCACGCCTGCGGCGATATCATCCTGAAGTCGGTAGCCCAGACCATTCGCGGTCTGTTGCGCAAGTACGATGTCTTTGCCCGCTACGGTGGCGAAGAATTCTTGACCCTGTTGCCCGAAACGGACCTCGAAGGCGCAAGAGTTGTCGCCGAACGTTTCCGCAGACAGATCGAAAAGATGACCGTTCGCTATGCGGACTTCACCATCAAGATTACCATTACGCTCGGTGTCGCCAAGTTCGACGACCGTCTGGGTGCAGACCGAAGCATTCAAATGGCCGACAAGGCCCTTTACCAGGGTAAAGAAGGCGGTCGAAACCGCGTAATCGTGTGGAAGCCCGAATGGGTGACCGAAGCCGACTACGAGGCTGCCGCCATTGAACTAGCCGCCTTGAAAAAGGATGCCGAAAAGCCCAAGGGCGAAAACTTCCAGGTGAGTCTCGACTATATCGAAGAACATCCGCTCAAGCAGGCCGCAGAAGCAGCAGAAGCTGCGGAACGCGAAGAAGGCGAGGATGATCGCGATGAAGAAAATCCTCCCGAAAAGGAAGAAAAGCAGAGCTAGCATTCGCCACAATTACCGACGCCAACTTCTAAAAATAAAAACACCGCCTTAAAAGCGGTGTTTTTTATCGGGATGACTGAATTCGAATCAGCGACCTCTTGAACCCCATTCAAGCGCTCTACCAGGCTGAGCTACATCCCGTTGGTTCTTGGTGGGTCAAAATTAGATAAAAGTAGGCTTTTTTGCAAGGCTAAAGCTCCAAAAAAGCCGTTTTTTTACTTCCAGAAACCCACAATCAGCACGTCAGGGGTAGCCTTCGGGTACTTTTTACTTTTGAAAGAAACAATCTTTCGAATGCTCTGCTGCTTGAGTTCCCAGCCCTCGCGGGAAAGCCCCTTGGTCGAAAGCGTCACTTTAAGTCCAGGGACCTTGCCACCTTCTGTAATCTTGTCAAATTTATCGACATTCAACATAACCGGCTTGGCACTCATCGCAAATTGCTTGGAAGATTCCGAAGCAAGCGTCAGGTCAGGGCGTTCCTTTTTGTCGGTGCCCCATACATAAAAAGTCCATTCGCGCTTTTCACCCTTGGCATAGTAGCCCGCGTCAAAAAGCTTTTCGCCGAAGATGAACGGAACCTTCACGATGCCGTCCATATTGGCTAGGTAAGGCTTGCCGGTCGTATCGACCAGAACGACAACCGGATTGATTTGGCCTTCCATTTCAGAAGAATTAAAATCAAATTCGATTTTGACAGTACCCTTGGCAGGAATCTTGTTTGGGTACTTGAAGTTCGACATGCCGTTACCCTGGCCGAACACATTTTCAAGAACGATTTCTTTGTCCGTAATATTAGCACCCTGCAAAACGATATGCTTGGTATCGCCTTGGTTCAACATGCCGATGGGGTATTTTTCGGGAACAAAGCGGATGGCCTCGTCGGCAAAAACAGCCGACGAAAAAAACAAAGCCGCTGCCAAAACTGTAGGAATGATTTTGAAAGTCATGGTATGAATATAGAAAAAATACTAGCTAGAGATTTTGGAGAGCAACTGGCACATTTCCGCATAGCTTTCAACCGTATTTTCGGGCTTTAGCGGGAGCAAGTTCACCGGCTTTCCGAACCCGCAGAGGAGCGTAACGCAGTCGACTCCGGCGTTGCGGGCGGCCAGAATGTCGGGCTGGTCGTCACCCACCATCACGGTTTCGGCAGGAGCGACACCCGCGGATTCCATGATTTTCAAGAGACCCGCGGGGCTAGGCTTACGTTCGGGCGTGGTGTCGCCGCAGAGCACGAATTCAAAGCGGTCGCGAAGGTGGAAATGTTCCAGCAACTTGAATGTCGGGCGCTCCGGCTTGTTGGTAAGCATGGCCACGCGGGCAGTCGTATTACGCAGGAATTCGACAACGCCCGGATTCGGAAGCGTGCGCTCGGTGCAGTGTTCCCAGTAAAAATCCGAATAGACCTTGTGAACCATCTCGACCGTAACGCCCGTGCGGGCAATGTTTTCCGAAAGGGCAGCCTCCCCCATGCTCCGCTCGATCAACTTCATGGAGCCGTTCCCGATAAAAGTCCGCACCCGCTGTTCGTCATGTTCCGGCAAGCCAAAGTGGTGCAGTGCAAAATTCACCGCCACGGCAAGGTCGCCGAGGGTATTGAACAACGTGCCGTCCAGGTCAAACACGATGAGGGATTTGTGGTGAAGCATGACGGAGCCAAATTTAGGAATCTTTTTACCGCAAGAATTCCATTTCCACAAGAAAACGGTAAAAGCAAAGCGCCGACACGCCCAAGATGAACACAAGCACGATTACAAACTGCACCGGGTGCTCGCGAAAACTGTAATCCGCCTTGCCGTAAGAGAACTGCCCGCGAACAATCGCACTTATGAAAAGCGCCAAGAAGATTAAGGCTAGCAGAAGAGACATGAAATTTTGCGTTATCGGGACTTCAATAGTAGCTTATTATTCCCCTGAAGGCCATCGTTGTCGAAGCGGACGGTGGGATTTTTGCCGCTCTTGAAGGCGTCTTCACTTTCATAGAGGGAAAGGGCTACAGAAACACCGGGCTGCGTCGCGAGATTCGCCGCGCCCGCTGGAACCGCGCCGCTAAACGAGAACTGCTGCGAGGCTCCGTCCTTGAAGGTTCCCTTGGGAATGCGAACGGTCTCACCGATTTGTGCAAGAGACGCACCCGTACTGTCCACGAACTCTGCCACCATGTAGACATCGAAGAAGCAAGGCGCCACGCCGGTGTTCTTGACGGTAATGTTCAGCGTGTTCGTCGCAACATTACCTGCAGCAGAGTCGGTGGAGTTTTCCGCAGTGGGCGTCGCGACGGTCAAAAGTTCCGCCTGCGTTACCATGAAATTATACCCGATGACTTTGCTCATGGAATCGGCAAGCGCCTTGTTGTCCTTGTAGAAATAGTAGCCGCAGTCGTTGTCCTGGTCCAGAACGTAGTAGGTCAGGTGCGCCGTGGTAATCGCATCCACCCAGCGTTCCGCAGTCCACTTCTGGGTGCCTCCGGGAATCAGGTCGTCATTGGCCAGCATCGTCTTGTAACCGGCGATGTTCTCAGCAATGGTCGGGAGGTTCGCATTGTAAGCCCGCAGCAAGGTATCGGGCCTGCCGGGAATGCCGATGAACCCGTCGTCGCGCTTGGTAATGCCGAGATCGAGCGCATGCGTATAGACATCGCCAAAACCGTTAGAAGGCAGCACCAGCTGGGTCTTCTTGAAAACGGACGCATAATAGTCCAGCATATCCTTCAGCACCGAGTCGGCGGGCATCACGCTCCCCAATATGTGCGAGGTATGCCATTCGCCCCATTCGCCAAAAGTGCGGATGTCAATGTATTCTATGCGCGGATCGCCATCGTATTTTTCGGCCAGAGCCTTCGCGAACTCCTTCGCCGCTTGCAAATAAATCGGGTCATCCCAGACGGGAGCATACGCATGGTATTCCGTCCCGCGTAAATCAATCTGGATTTTCTTCGCGCCCATCTCGTAGACAAAGGGCGGAGTCCAGTCGTATTCTTCTTGCGGCGGAAAATCGCTCCTGATAAACGAAGGCGTGTACGGCAACACTCGCAGGGCGTAACCCATATTATGCTCAGCGAGTGCGTTCAAAAGTTTTTCCAGTTCCGTCCAGTCGTAAACGCCCTTAGCCGGGTTCAGCTTGTTCCACTGCTGGTAACCGGAACCGTACGAGACCAGGTCCCACGCCCTGTTGTTCAAGGAACCGTAAGGTCCGTATTCGAATTCCGGAACAAACGTCCACGCCCCACCGGTCGGCACCGTGAATCCCTTGTGCGGGTTGGAAAGCGGGCCGTCGAAGGGATTGAGCGCGTAGGTGATTTTGGTAGTGTCCGAGAATGTCACAGAACCGGAGTCACCGCTGTTAGAGGATGTCATTCCGGCCCCTGTGCCGGAATCACCATTTACACTGCTTGATGAGACTTCTATAGACGAACTTGACTCTTCAACGGCACTGCTTTCTGTATTCTCGGGTCCGGAACCGCTCGAGTCATCGCCACAGGCGACAAGGCTGACGCATGCAAAGAGAGCTACCACTACTAAAAATTTTGAATCTTGACGCATAGGTAAAAGCCCTATTCCAACTGAGTAGTCTTTTTTTCTATCGGATTTTCGTGAAACGTAATCGGGAAAGTCACAACAGTCTCGCCAGATTTTACTTTTGGGAATCTCCAGCGGTTTACAGCCTTTTGAATATTTTCATCAAATTCTTTATATCCCGTAGTCGAAGACACAATTTGGATATCTTTAACTGTGCCGTCCGCAGCGATTGTCAACTTCAAGGTGATTTCGCCTTCAAAATGTTTATCAGGATTTTTCTTTAAATACCTGATACTGTATATATGGCGCAATCCTGGCGTGAAAGAAACCAAGACATTAAAAATAGATTCTTTGTCAAGCGAGCTACCTTCAGCAACAGATATTTTTTCTCTAACCGGAAATTCGGCAAGGCCTTTCGAATTTTGCGGAGTTTTTGCAGACGCATTGGCGACCACCATAGAATCCGCCACATAAACTCCATAAAGAGCAGTTACACCCGTGTCAATCAGTTTGCCGATATTCTTTAGGGAATCCAATCTCCGCTTTTCCTTTTTCTCAAGGAGATTGCCTTCGGGCTTTTCGTCGAAAAATTTCTTCGTGTCCCAGGGATGAATCAATTTGGGATTATCCTGCTTGGCAGCATCATCGTTTTTTTCGGAATCGCTGCAACCTGCCCATAGCGCCGCTGCGGTCATCAGAACAATCTTCCCAAGACATCTGCTAAAGAGTTTAGCCATATTTTAAGTATAGCAAAAATATTTTCGCGAACAACGGGGTTTTAGGGGCGGAGCCACTAGGCGTGGGGGTAGCGGAAGACACGGCCGTGCCGTGGCTGAAGCGAGGGGGATACGTCCCCCTTTCGTTATCAACAAAATCCATCCTATTTTTGTAAAAATAAGGTACCCCTTGCGTTTCTTAAAAGTTTTTATTATATTAAAAAATAGGATTTTTGATTAACGGTGGAGGTTTTGTGAAAATTGAATATAGGAACAAGGAACTAGAGTTGTGCGCGCTAGACGAAGCATTCGCCTTACGACGTATGGGTAAAAAACGGGCGGCGTGCTACAATTTGCGAATAAAGGCAATCAAATATGCCGAGAACTTTGAAATCCTGAAAACTGTGCCCGGAAATTTCCACGAACTTGTGGGCAACCGCAAGGGTCAATGGGCCTGTAGTCTTGACCAGCCTTATCGTCTTATAATCAAAGGCGCAGAACCGAACGAATTTGTTATCTGGGCAGAACGGCACAATGCCGAAATTATGGAAATCGTGGATTATCATTAGCAGAGGTTAACATGCAGAAGAATAAGGATGCTATCGTTTGGGGAATTACCCCACCGGGTGCGTTTCTTGAAGAAAAACTTCAGGAAATGGGCCTCGATGTCAATGATTTTGCAGCGCGTATCGGCTACACGCCTAAAACAGTGAACGAAATTCTGAAAGGCAAGTGCAGCATAACTATCGAAGTCGCACATTCCCTGGATTACGCCACCGGAATCCCGGTCAGTTTTTGGCTTAACGCCCAAAAAGGGTACGAAGAAGAACTTATGAGACTTCAGGTCAAAGAAGCCGTCAAGAACCAGGCCGGTTGGCGCAAGTTCTTCCCTATCGGTGAACTCAATCCGCGCACATGGATCAAGGACTTCAACAACAAAGAAGACGGTGTGTCGCCCATCCTCAAGTTCTTCGGGGTGGCTAGCCCAAAGGCGTGGGAAAATTACTACTACAAGAACCGCCTGAAGGTGGCCTTCCGCATCTCGCTGGCCGAAACCGAAGACCCGTATGCGGCCTCCGTGTGGATGCGCCGCGGCGAAATCCTCGCCGACGAAATCAAGATGGAAAAGCAGAACGACAAGAAAGTGCGTTCCGCCATCAAGAAGGCGATGCCGCAATTCGTGGAACTGGCCAAAAAAGACGTTGCCGCGTGGGAAGATTTACGCCGCAAGAAGGCCCTGCCCAAGCCGAAGGTGGGCGAAGATTTCATTGACGACGGCATGCACAAGTTGCAGGAACTGGGCGCTAAGCTCGGAATCAAGGTGCTCTACGCGCAGAACTTCAAGTCGGCACCGATTCATGGCATGGCACGCTGGTACAAGGACATCCCCGTCATCCAGCTGCACGACCGTTTCAAGGACCGCAATGCGTTCTGGTTCACGTTCTTCCATGAGCTCGGCCACATCGTGCTCCACGGCAAGAAGGACATCTTCATCAAGAACGTCTATTACGGCAACAAGAACCAGCAGAAGGACGACGAGGCAAACGCATTCGCGCAAAAATACATGACGCAGGCAGGGCTAGAAGTCTAGGAAATTGCTAAATTTACCCGCATGAAAAAATACCACTTGGCCACTTACGGCTGCCAGATGAACGAGTACGACTCGGCGATGATTGCCCAGGAGCTCGACATGTGCGGTTGCGTCGAGACGAGCAACCAGGAAGATGCCGACTTTATCATCGTGAACACCTGCAGCGTGCGCGAAAAGGCCGAGGAAACTGCCATCGCGAACATCAGCAAGCTCAAGTACCTGAACAAGAAGAACCCCGACGTAAAGGTGGTCGTTTGCGGCTGCATGGCCAAAAATCGCGGGCCGGAACTTTTGAAGAGGCTCCCGAACGTGAGCTACATCGTAGGCCCGGACCAATACAAGAAAATTCCGGAGTTGCTGCTGGGCGATGCCAAAAGTCCGCTGCACCTGACGCACCACAAGATGTTCATCGACGAGGACCTGAGCGAGAATTACCTGGGCGAATACGCGAAGCTCCAGAACGACTTCACCACCTTCGTCGCCATCCAGCGCGGTTGCAACAAGCGCTGCAGCTACTGCATCGTACCGTACCTGCGCGGGCCGGAAAAGTACCGCAACATGGAAGACGTACTCGCCGAAGTACGCAAGGCGGCCGACAAGGGCATTACCGAGGTGACGCTCCTTGGCCAGACGGTGAACGCCTACAAGACGGAAGGCGGCAATTTTGCGGACCTGCTTACGAAGGTTTCTGAAATCGGGGGCATCCGCCGTATCCGCTTTACGAGCCCGCACCCGAGGCATTACACGAACGAGCTCATCGACGTGCTGCTGAACAACCCGAAGGTCTGCCACTATGCGCACATTCCTATCCAGAGCGGCTCCGACGCGATGCTCAAGAAGATGCGCCGCCAGCACAACATGGAGCAGTACCTCTCGATTATCGAACAGCTGCGAAGCAAGGACCCGTTCTACGGGATTTCGACGGACGTGATTTGCGGATTCGTGGGCGAAACGGAAGAGGATTTCGAGCAGACGCTCAAGGCTTTTGAAACGTGCCAGTTCGATAGCGCCTTCATGTTCATCTACAGCCCGCGCAAGGGCACGGAATCGTACAAGGAAGCGGAGACGCTCACCGAGGCCGAAAAGAACGAACGCCACACGCGCCTGGTGGAACTGCAGAATGCCATTACCCTCAAGCGTAACCAGATTATGCTGGGCCGCACCGAAGAACTGCTGGTGGAAAAAAATTCCGTGCGCGACGAGACGGAACTGCGTGGCCGCACCGACAACTTCAAGAAGGTGGTGTTCAAACCGGAAGAAGGCCACATCGTAAAGCCCGGCGACTACGTGAAGGTGAAGCTGGACGACATTCGCGGGTGGACGATTAGAGGAAGCTTAATAGACGGTAAACAATAAACAGGTGGAAGTGTCATCCTGAGCGCAACGAAGTGGAGTCGAAGGATCCATCCTTAGATTCTTCGACTTCGGCCCTTCGACAAGCTCAGGGACCTTCGCTCAGAATGACAAAAGAAATGAAGACGAAACTACTTACTATTCTACTTGCAGTTTGCAGCATTAGCTCCTTTGCGCAGACGATGGCAGATGCTCAGAAGGCATACGTTGCCGGCAACTGGAAAGAAGCTGCTGCCGCATACGAGGTTGCATGCCCCAAGGAACCGGACTCCTTGAAGGCCGAATGCTACCTGTGGAATATCCTCGCCCTTTCGCAAACGGGAAATGCCCAGTCGTTCAAGATTGCTGGCAAACGCCTCGACAGCCTCATCCAGACAACCAATCCGCAAAAGGCTATTTACGCAGATCTCATGATGACGAGCGCCCAGTTCAGGCTCTACCTTGGCAAATACGACAAGGCTGCCGAAGACTTGATCCAGGCCATAGAGACTTCGCACCCGCACCAGGCCGTCGTGCTTCAGAAAGTGTGCCACGCAGTAAAGGCCAAGGTGAAGTCGGAAGACCTGAACGACCGTTGCAACCTGTTAGGCAACCCGGACTCACTAAAAGCCATTCAATCGGCAAAGACTGCTCCCACCACGCAGCCAGCCAAGGTCGCCGCCCCCGCTCCACAGCCTGCGGCATCCGAACCGGCACCAGTAGTCGAACAGCCCAAGGAACAGAAAGCCACCCCGGCACCGCCTCCCGCCCCAGTCGCTACTGCTCCGGCAACAGTTCCTGCAGCAACCTCAGCGGAATATTGGACTCTGCAGTTGGGAGCTTTTGGCACAAAAGCCAACGCCGATTTGCTCGTAACCAACCTTAAAAAGCAAAAAATTACCTGCACCGTAATTGAACAGCCTAGGGGCGAACGAACCCTTTACCTTGTTCAAACCGGACGATTTGAAACAAAGGATCAGGCGGTCGATTTCGCGGCAAACAAACTTGCCCCCCTAAAAATTGAATTCCAACCCCTTTTGAAAAGGTAATTTTTCAACAAAAAACGCTTTTTTCGCGGTTTCCCCCTGCAAAAAAAGCGAAATTGTTCTATATTTGAACAAACCCCGAGCCGGGGTGGTGAAATTGGTAGACGCGCCGGACTCAAAATCCGGTACTCGCGAGAGTGTGAGGGTTCGATTCCCTCCCCCGGCATTATTTTTGAAGGAAGAAATTGATGGCGAATTGGTGCAAGATTCTCACAACGGTGCTTTTGTGCGGCTCCATTGCGTTCGCACAGTTTGACGACGAATCTTCCGAAGATTCCTATTCTTACGGGGCATCCACCGAAGAAACTGACGACGGCTTTGCTGACGACAACAGCAGCGAGGAAGCCGAAGAAAATGCCAAGGTAGGCGAAGCAACCGCTTCTGCTGACGAATGGCAGGGTTTTAATTACGAAGAAATGGGACTTACCCAGTGGGAATTTCAGCAGGCAAAGCAAGAAGGCGTTTCTAGAGCCAAACTGACTAGCCTCGTCGAAATGGGTGTTCGCCCCTCTGAATACTTGCAGAAGCCCTGGGAAAAGCTCGGCGTCTCTGAAGAAGAATGGCTCGCTCAGCGTTCTGGCGGTCTCGAAGATGCCGACATTGACCGTTCTTACCGCAACCGCTCTGGCGATCAGAGCTACGCATATCTCTCTCTGCTTGTTCCCTCCCTGTATCAGTGGCACAAGCAAGAATCCATGAAGGCTATTTGGATTGACGCCCTTTGGGGTGTAAGCGTCGGTGCAACAGTTTACCTTGCAGTCGACGGCAACACCGCTTGGTGGTATGGTTTGATTTTTGTAGCTGGCGCACACATTTGGTCCTTTGCTGATGCATTCTTCAGCACCCAGTGGGACAGCAACCCGGACGCAAACCGCTTCAGCTACGGCATTCTCCCGACCCCGGAAAAGGGTGTGGCGGGATTCTTCAATGTCAAGTTCTAAGCGCATCATGCAGCTGGAATTACTCAAAAGTAAAATTCATCGCGCAACTGTAACCGACGCAAACCTCAACTACGAGGGTTCGATTACTATTGCCCGCGACCTGATGGACGCCGCCAATATTCTTCCTTTCGAAAAGGTGGGCGTTCTTGACGTGAACAACGGCAACCGCCTGGATACTTACGTCATCGAAGGCCCTGCCGGTTCTGGCGTGATTTGCCTGAATGGCGCCGCAGCACGACTTGTTCAGCCTGGCGACCTCGTGATTATTGTTGCTTATGCAACCATGAGCGAAGACGAAGCCAAATCGTGGAAACCCACAGTTATCCACGTGAACGCCAAAAACGAAATCGTGTAGCGCTGTAAGCGCAGTGTGGAATCCCTCATCACTCTGAATTATCTATATTCACAGTATGCGGTGGATGATTTTTCTTGCATGTATGGCAACAATATCCTTTGCGGTCGACCCCGTGAAGATAGATTCAACCATTGTAAAAACTCTAGCCGCCAATCCCAAAGACACAATCGTCGATACTGTCTACATTGTTCCCGACGACGGGATTCCTTGGAACCGAGAGCATTTTGACCCAGAGCGTCTAGTACGCCATGAAACCTTCGACCCAGCTTTAAAAGTCGCCTACACCTACTCGGTGAGCTTTATGGGAGGCACTTTCGGAAGCTTCGCCCAGCAGAGCTACATGGCACACCTCGCCTACGAATTCACTCCGGAGCTTCATTTATATGCAAATGTAGGACTCTGGATGCCGCTATATTCCAACTTCCGTTTCGGAACACCCATTGCAAAAGAAGATGTACGACAGGGTAATGTAGATGTTGTGCTCCCCGACATTGCACTAGAATACAAGCCTAATGACAACATGAGTTTCAGGCTGATGTTCGTGAACGAACGCGACGCCTTCAAGGCTTACGGCCCGCACCGCTACCTGTATGGCGGATGCCCTTGGCGCAATCCGTATTATTGTAGATAGTAGAAAGCCTCGCCCGACTTGAACAAGCAAGACAAACAAGGAACATTTTTTCTAAATTTCAACTAGAAAATGTCCTTGATGTACACCAAAACATTTCGCTTTTCTTTCGCCGCAATAGCCTTGATGGCTGCATTGCTTTTTACGGGCTGCGAAGAAGAAAATAAAACTCCGGTCGTAAAAGTCAAGCGCACCTACAAGGGAGATGTTGAAGTACTGAACAGTTGTGGAATGCAGGGTGCTGCAGCCAAGATGCGCTCTTACTTGCGCGAAAACGGTTTTGACATCGTGAGTTCCAGAAACGACAGATTGCAGAACTACGACGAAACTGTACTTGTGCTTAGAAACCCCGAATGGGAAGGCGCCAAGGCACTTGCGCAAGCCCTCAAGACTGACAACGTGCTGGTGGTGCACAGCAGCCGCGCCGTAGTCGACGCAGCCGTGTATATCGGAAAAGACTTTGAACATATTATAGAACCCGAACAGGGAGAAACAGATGACAACGAATAATCAAGAACTTCCCCAGTCCGTCCAAATGGGCGCAAGCATTTTGTTTGAGTTGCGCGCCCAAAACGTGCAGCTGATTGACCTGCGCGGCATCAAGGATGTCACCGATTACTTCTTGGTGGCAACCTGCGAAAGCGAAGCCCAGATGCAGGCAATTTTGAACGAACTCCGCAAGGAATTCAAGGCGAACAAGCTCCCCTCCGTGGGCGTGGAATACAAAGAAGGCGTGCGCTGGGCCGTGTTCGACGCGGGGTTAGACCTGATGGTTCACCTGTTCGAAGAAGAAAAGCGTAACGAAATTTCCCTTGACCGTCTGTACGCCGACGGCAACATTGTGGAACTCGACGAAAATGACTTTGTGAAGAATACCTCCAAGAAGAAGAGCAGTGAAGATGAACTCGTTTGAGCAAGAAATCGCAGAAGCGCTCGCCGCTACCGGCTCCTTCGAAAAGGAAGCCGCCCTCAAGCTTATCTCCGTGCCGCCTGATACCACGCACGGCAACTTCACCATTCCGTGCTTCTCGCTCGCCAAGGTGATGCGCAAGGCCCCGAAGATGATCGCTGAAGACCTCGCCGCACAGGTGAAGCTCCCGACCGGTCTTTCGAAGGTCGAAGCCGTGAACGGTTACCTGAACTTCTTCATCGACCGCGGATTCCTCGCGAAGTCGACTCTCGAAGAAATCGCCGCCAAGGGCCTCGAATACGGTCACGCAGCACCGAACGGGAAGGTCGTCTGCATTGACTTCAGCTCCCCGAACATCGGTAAGGAACTCGCCTTCCACCACCTGCGTTCAACGATGATTGGAAACTCGCTTTCCCGCATCTACAAGGCCGCTGGCTACAAGGTGGAACGCATCAACCACCTGGGCGACTGGGGTACCGCTTTCGGCAAGCTCATCGTGATGTACCTGCGCGAAAAGCGTCCCACCGACGACGCCACGCTCGATAGCCTCACCGTGAAGGAACTCAACATCCTTTACGCCGCATTCTCCAAGGCCAGCAAGGAAGAGCCGGGTCTCGAAGACGAAGCGCGCGCCGCATTCACCAAGCTGGAACAGGGCGACGAATTCTATCGCAAGCTCTGGACCGCCTTCCGCGCCGCAACGCTGAAGGAACTCATGCGCATCTACGACATGATGGGCGTGGGCTTTGACCACTACACCGGCGAATCCTTCTTCGAAGACAAGATTCCCGCCATTCTCGACGAACTCCGCGAAAAGAATCTGATGGTCAAGAGCCAGGATTTGGACGTGGTGATGCTCGACGAATTCGACCTGAACCCTTGCCTGATCCGCAAGAGCGACGGTTCTACCTTGTACGCCACCCGCGACCTCGCTGCCGCTTGCTACCGCAAGAAGGAATACAACTTCGACAAGTGCCTTTACGTGGTGGACCTCGGACAGGCGCTCCACTTCAAGCAGGTGTTCCACGTCTTGAAGAAGATGGGCCGCGAATGGTACAAGGACATGTACCACATTCCGTTCGGCGTGATTCTGCAGCTGGTAGACGGCAAGTGGGAAAAGGGCAAGACCCGCACGGGGACTGCAAGCCTGCTTCGCGACGTGATTGAAGCCGCCCAGAAGAAAATTCTTGAATTCATCGACCAGAAGAATCCGGGCCTCGAGAACAAGGAACTCATCGCCCGCCAGATCGGCATTAGCGCCCTTACCTTCAACGACCTCAAGAACAGCCGCCTGAAGGACGTGCGTTTCGATTGGGATGCCGTGATGAGCTTCGAAGGCGATACGGGTCCGTATGTGCAGAATGCCCACGTGCGCCTCTGCAGCATTATGCGCAAGGCCGGCATTGAACGTGCCGACCTCGCCGCAGCAATCAAGGACGTGAACTTCGCCGAACTCAGCGACGATGCGGCCTACAGCCTCATCAACATCCTGTCGAAGAAGGGCAAGAAGATTCTGGATGCCGTGGCCGGTGACGAACCGAGCGTGCTCGCTCAGTACGCCTTGGAAATCGCGGAAGCTGCGCACAAGTTCATCCACGAAGACCGCGTGCTCGGTTCTGCCGAAGAAAAGTCCCGCCTGTTCCTGGTTCAGGCGACACAGATTGTGCTCGAAAACGTGCTCGACCTGCTCGGCCTCTTCCCGATTAGGCAGATGTAGCTTCGCAGAAGGCGCTGCAGTAGGAAGTAGACAGTAGACGGTAGGCAGTTAATTGCTTTAGTACTTTTTATTGTCTAACGAAACACAAATGCATATAACAAAAAACGAGAGCTTTCAAGCTCTCGTTTTTTACTTCCTACTTCTAACTTCCTACAGTCTACTAATTTCCGTTGATGCAGCGGACGGAGTAGGCGTTGGTCTTGCTCGGCACGAGCTGGCGGACCATCTGGTCGCTCATGCGGCCCATTGCCCAAATCCAGATGGTTTCGTTACGACCGTTCTGTGCAGACCAGAAGCCGGCGTATTCGCCCATGTCTTCGTAGCGAACGATAGACTTGCCCACCATCTTACGGTAGCCCGAAGAGAAGATGGAGAAACCGTATTCGTCAGTACCGCCACCGCCCTGCCAACCAGTGGTAGCCTTCATCTTGTTGGCAAACTTTTCGCACTTGTCCACGCCGTCGTAGCAGTGTGTCAGGCCAACGAGCAGGTCCATCCATTCGCGGTCACGCGGCAAATGCCAACCTTCGGGGCATGCCTTGCGGGCGCCCTCCAAGTCATAGAGGCGGCCACCGCGAGCGCAGTAGTTTTCCTTATCTTCGTAGCACCAGGAGTGACCTTCCACATTGTAGTTCACGTTTTGAGCAAACCATTCACGACCTTCGACCTTGATGGTGCGGTACACTTGACCGTCGCGCGGGTCCTTGACCATGCCCGACACGTCACGGAGAGAAGCGCGGTGTTCCTGTTCGGCACGGCGGTATTCCACCACCTTTTCGCGCTTGTACTTTTCGCGACCCTCCAGGGTATTTGCCCAAGCTTCCTGGGCCTTGGGGTTCGTGAACTTGATTCTCAGATCACCCACGGCAAAGAGTTCGTCGCCACAAGCGAGGTCCACACCGGCGACGTTGATAACCAGCTGTTCGCCACCGAAATCGCGGGGTTTGTTAAAGAACGAAATCCAGGCTTCCATGGTTTCGTTACACTTTTCGTAGAAATGTTCCTTTTCAATCTTATCGGCGGGAACGGTCATGTTGCCGGCGACAGAGAAAGCGAACAGGCTGTCGGCAACCTTGAAAGAAACCGGCTGGACTTCCTTATAGTGCGTATACTTACCGAAACGAATCTTGCCGTCAATTTTAGCAGCGGAATAATCGCCTTCGCCTTCGGCATTGTAAATAGCATCCCAGGACTTCTGCGGAGCAGCAACGACCTGTGCAATAGCCATACCGAATACAACGGCAATCATAGACTTGAAAGAGATTTTACGACTCATTTTTCCTTCTCGTATAAAGTTTTCGTTTTAAAGTTAGAATATTTTAGTTTTTCGGGAGGAGTGCAAAGACTTAATCCTTGCGATTTTATAATTTTGGGCTATGGCTATTACACGTTACATTTTGCAGATCCATTGCCCCGACCAAAAGGGCCTTATTGCCGGAACAACACAAGTGCTCGCCAAGGCCGGCGCTAACATTGTCGATTTACAGCAACATACGGCAAAAGATATTGAAACATTCTTTTTACGTGCCGTTTTTGAAGCGGAATCCGAAAATATCGAAGAAGTCCGCAAGCACCTGGAGACCCTGGAAGGCCACCTCCATCTGAACTGGAAACTGTTCGATACCACCAAAATTGAGCGCGTAGCCATCTTCGTCTCGAAGACGGACCACTGCCTTTACGACCTTTTGCTCAAGAGACGCGATGGAGACCTCCCCTGCGAGTTCAGTTGCATTGTAGGCAATCACCCCGACCTCGGCCCCGTGGGCGGCACCTTCGGTGTACCGTTCTACTATGTGCCGTCGAACCCGGACAAGAGCATTCCCGAGAACCGTTTCCGCGAAATTATCGCCGAAACCAATACCGATACGGTGGTTCTCGCCCGTTACATGCAGATTTTGAGCGAAGCATTCACTGAAGAATTCAAGTACCGCATTATCAACATCCACCACGGCTTCTTGCCGGCCTTCAAGGGAGCAAAGCCCTACCACCAGGCCTGGCACAAGGGTGTGAAGATTATCGGTGCCACGGCCCACTTCGCTACCGAAGACTTGGACCAGGGCCCGATCATTTGCCAAGACATTCAGCGTGTGCCCGAAACAGCCAGTATCGACGAGCTCGTGGAACTCGGTAAGGATATCGAAAAGCGCACTCTGTCAGCCGCCCTCAAGCTTTGGTTGGAACACCGCGTATTCGTTTACGCCGGCCGCACCTTTATCCTCTAGAATTTTACAGGAGACAATATGTCCGAAGAATTGAATAACCAGAACAATGTGGAACCCGAGGCCGAAGCTCCGGTCGTAGCAACGCCTGAAACGCCTGCTCCGGTCGAAACACCGGTAGAACCGGTGGAAACAGCCGAAGAACCAGCTGTAGAACCGGCTCCTCAAGCAGCTCCCCAACCGCAAGTAATTGTGCAACGCGAAAGAGGATTCGCTCATTACGTAGGTTTCGCTCTTCTGTGCGTTCTTTGCATCGCGTTCTACTTTATTCCGGGCATCGCACTCACGTTTGCCATCAGCCTGATTCCGGGTATTTCACTCGGTGCCGTTGCCGCGTGGACTTTCAGCGCCATTTTCAGCGTTATCGCCTGGGCAATTTTCAAGCTGAAAATAAAGGGAATCAAGAAATCCTTCTACTTCTATATCGGACTATGCGTGTTCGTGACAATCCTCTTAATTGCCATTGAAATTCTCACCGAAGAAACCAATGTATTCGCAAAGATCGTAAGCCTTCTCTGCGGAGCAGCGTAAGTCGCACTTGACCACTATTTACTAACCATAATCTACCATGAATAACAAAGACCAATTTGTTCATTTTCTCGTTGAAGCCGGCGCACTCAAGTTCGGCGATTTCGTGACCAAGAGCGGCCGTAATACGCCGTATTTCATCAACACGGGAGAATTCCGCACGGGCGCCACCCTTTCGAAGCTCGCCGAATTTTACGCAGCCGCATTCATGAAGTACTTTGACGGCAAGGCTCAGAACCTTTACGGTCCGGCCTACAAGGGCATTCCCCTGTGCGCCGCTACCGCCATGAAGCTCAGCGACGTCTACTCCCAGAACCTGACTTTCACCTACAATCGTAAAGAAGTCAAGGATCACGGCGAAGGCGGTTCTCTCGTAGGTTATAAGTACGACGAAAAGACCGACGTGGTCATTATCGAAGACGTGATTACAGCAGGCACCAGTGTGAACGAAACCATGCAGGCTCTGTCGCAGATTGAAAACGCCAACGTAGTCGGCCTGTTAATTTCCGTAGACCGCAAGGAAAAGCTTGAAAACGGCAAGTCTGCACTCCAGACCGTGCAAGATGAATACGGCATCGAAGCTCATTCCATTGTGAACATCAACGACATCATTACATTCCTCGAAAGCGAAGACAATCGCAATAAAATCAACGCTCCCGAAGGAATCCTCGACAAGGTGTACGCCTACCGCGAAAAATGGGGCGCACAATAACCCGCAAGGACTAATGGCACGCCTTTGGGGAACATTGTTTGTAATGGCGGCGCTACTCTTCACGAGTTGCGCCGATTCTTACCATTGGTCCCAAAGCCACCCTGCTTACGCCCGCGCCCCTTATGGCGAACTTGCTGTTACGGGGCTGCAAAAGACGTTTGTGCTCACGCGCACCAAGTGGTTTGCGAACCGGCTCAGCTTCGGCGACAGTACGCAGATTAAGGCGACCGAATTCTGCGCCAAGGCCATGGAAAAAGAGTTCCGTGGAGGCTATACAAAGCTCCTCGTACTTCCGGATTCCGTTTTGGACAACGCACCTGAAGAAAGTCAGAAGCTTGACAGCCGCATTTTCATGAAGGGGAAACTGCCAGAACAAGGCGTAGTCGTCAAGGCACCCGACGGCACCATCCCCCCGCAGATACTCTTGATTCACGAAGTCATCGTAGGCACGGACCTTAAGCGTGAGAACTTCTTTGACTACGCGCTCATCCATAACGAAACCGAAGATCGCCGCGATGTCAAGAACATCAGCGCCATTGTTTCGTATACGCTTTGGGACAATGTAAAGCAGCGTTCTCTCTTTAGCGCCGTCGACGAAATCCAGCACCCGCTGGTATTTAAGCTGACCTTAAAAGACCTTGAGCAACTGATGCGACAGACGGTACAACAGATTCGAAAAAATATGTACCAGGGGGCAGGTAAATGAGACACCTTTCCCTAGTCATTTTCGCTTTTGTTGTAGCCTTGCACGCCCTGATCGCTAATGAGGTCAACGCCAAGGACATTTATTTCGATTCCAAGTGGACCCTCTGGCAAAATGCTGATATCTTGATCTGGACTCCCGACAAAGAACCTGCCGTTGACATGAAGGAATTCTGCCTTTCACTACGCCGCTACAACTCTGGCATTGGCGAGCCCAAGTGCAGACTGTTCGGCGAATGGGAACGCGACACGGTCGCCATGCGTTACGCCACCTGGCTTTCAAGCAACATCGAGCCGGGACTTGATGCGCACCACCTTAAGGCACGCCACCCCGCCATGATGGCGAAGTTCCAGGAGCTCGAAGACAAAATCGTCCTCTATATTGCAGACAAAGGAACGAATTTAACCATCGCCATTTTTGACGAGACCTCCAGCGAACCCAAAGCTGCAGGAACGGTCATCAAAACTGCAGATAAAATCGCACAGGGCGACGAAATCGCAAACGCATTCTTTGGACGCCATACCAAGCGGAGATTGACCAAAGAAGAACGGCTCAAAATGGAAACCGAGCCCGACGATCTTTACAAGGAAACACCGACATTCCGCTCTTGGGCAGGAATTTCTGCAGGTTACGCCCAGGCACAAGTTCCGCTGACACCGTACAATTGGTACAGACGTCATATCCGTAGTCGCGTCGGCAACTATCGCGTAACCCAGGATTCCGTCAGCCTTTGGAATTTTATAGACGATTCCACGCCGCTTTTCACCTTATACGCAGGCGGCATTTGGTTCGGGTTTATCGGCGGAGAAATATTCTACCGTTATTCTAACCACGCCGTAAAAACCGATAATCGAGATTCCGTTTATGAGGAACTAGATCACTGGGATTTTGCCCAGCATGAAATTGGCCTGAACGTGATGTTCGCAAGAACCTACGAGCCATTCAAATGGCTGGACTTGCACCTGTTCGCCTTCCTCGGATTCCAATACAGTTTCTACTCCGAAGATATCGAACTCAAGGATTCCAAGAAAAAGCCCTCTAGAGAATACAACACTCGATTCAAGACCGAAGACCCCTACAAGGGAGCCCTCTTTGGATTCGGCACGCAATGCGTGTTCCTGCAACATTACGGTTTGAGCGTGCGTACCGGCATTTCGAGCCGAGGCAAGGACGTCTATGTGGAGCCCTCGCCCGATGCCGCCGCCGAGCCCACCACCATCGGCGCTACCACCGTTGACTGGTTTGTAAGCGTCGGCTTGGAGTACCATTGGACGCCGTTTAAGTAGGATTTTGCTAAATTTGCACTCACTATGAGTGAAGAAGTAAAAGAAGAAAAGAAAGAAGAAAAAGTAAATCCGTTCCTGACTCCCGTTAAGATTATCGAGCCCGAGCACAAGCTCCCCGACTACACTTTTGACATGCTGCCCGAAGAACAGAAGGCTGTTCTCGCACAGCACGGCTGGACCGACTTGATGCCGGTGCAGCGCAAGACGATTCCTTACATGCTGGCCGCCCGCGATATGCTGGTGCAGTCCAAGACCGGTTCGGGAAAGACCGGCGCCTACGTGCTCCCGCTTTTGCAGGTGATTGTCCGCGACCACGTGTTTCCGCAGGCCCTTATTCTGGTGCCGACGCGTGAACTTTGCTTGCAGGTGCAAGACGAAATTGAAAAGCTCTCTGCCGGAACAGGCATTCGCTCGGTGGCTATTTTCGGCGGTGTAAGCTACGAACCGCAGCTCAAAGCTCTCAAGAACGGCGTACATATCATTGTCGCAACGCCGGGCCGTCTGATGGACCATGTGCAGCGCGGCAACGTGGACTTCCTCGACATCCGCGACTTGATTCTGGACGAAGCCGACGAAATGCTCTCGATGGGTTTCTACCCCGACATGCAGAAGATTCGCCGCTACCTGCCTAAGCAAATCGCCTGCACCATGTTCAGCGCGACGATTCCGCAGACGGTGAAGAGCCTCGCCCGCGAATTCCAGCGTCCGAGCGCCGAATTCCTTTCGCTGAGTTACGACAAGGTAATCGCCAACAACCTGGAACACCGCTGGTATCCCTGCGACGTGATGGACAAGGATTCCATGACCATCAAGGTGCTGGAATACTACAATCCCGAAAGCTGCATGATTTTCTGCAACAAGAAGAGCGATGTGAGCTACTTGGAACAGGTGCTTTCGGGCTACGGATTCAACGTAGGCGCTCTCTCTGGCGATGTCGCCCAGAACATGCGCGAAAAGACCTTGAACGCCTTCCGCGACAAGAAACTCCGCATTTTGATTTGTACCGACGTGGCAGCCCGCGGCATCGACGTGGACCACGTGACCCACGTGATTGTGTACGACCACCCCGACGACCACGAAGTTTATGTGCACCGTAGCGGACGTACCGCCCGTGCGGGCCGCAGCGGACTTTGCATTTCGCTGATTACGCCGGTCGAAGAAATCGACATGAAGCAGACCGCCGCCGACTTCGGCATTAACTTCATCAAGATGGAAGTTCCGACAAACGAAGAAATCGCGAAGAAAGTAAGCGAACGCGTGCGCGCGAAACTCGAACAGGAAAAGAACCACTTCGGTGGTCAGAAGGCTCGCGAACGTATCAGCCGCGTGATTCCGCTGGTGAAGGAACTCGCAAACGGTACCGAAGAAGACCAGATGCTGCTCGCCTACCTTGTTGACCGCTACGCGTGGAAGAAATAGGACAACATAATAATGGCTAAAATTAAGATTAAATCTGCAAAAGAAATTGAACTGATTCGCGATGCCGGCGCCCTTGCCGCCGAAACGCTGATCCGCGCGGGCGAAATGTGCAAACCCGGCGTTTCCACACTCGAAATTGACGAATTCATCGGCGACTATACCCGCAAGCACAAGGGTATCTCCGCTTGCATGGGCTACCACGGTTACCCGCGCTACGCCTGCATCAGCATCAACGAAGTCGTGTGCCACGGCATCCCGAGCGCAAATACCATCCTGAAGGACGGCGACATCGTGAACATCGACATCACGACGATTCTTTCGGGCTACCACGGTGACACAAGCGCCATGTTCTGCGTCGGCCGCGTGAGCAACCTCGCCCAGGAACTCGTGGACACCGCCAAGTTCTGCATGGAAGAAGGCATCCGCGCCGCTGGCGAACAGGGTGCTCGCTACTATGACATCGGTAATGCCATCCAGGACATCGCCGACGAACACGGCTTCAGCGTGGTCGAAGACTACTGCGGTCACGGCATCGGTCGTGGATTCCACGAAGAACCGACCCTTTACCACTTCCGCAACAACGTTCTGAAGCAGTTTATCGAAGTCGGCCACGTATTCACGATTGAGCCCATGATCAATGTGGGTCGCCCGGGCACCAAAACTCTCAGCGACGGCTGGACAGCTGTGACCCGAGATGGTTCTTTGAGCGCCCAGTGGGAACACACCGTGGCCCGCACCAAGAACGGCATCGAAATTCTCACCTTGCCGCGCTAAGGAACACATGTCACTGTTAGGCAATTTACGCAACAAGGCGGTGGAAACCTTTGTCAAGAATCACGAACTAGTCAAGCGCTTCGGCGATGTCCAGTCGGTTTCTATTGATTCGGACAACGGCACCGCCGACGTGAGCGTTCTTTTGCACGGCGAAATTTTCCCGATCAAGTTCCGCGGATACTATTACTTCGACGACACCGACAAAGGTACCGACATCGTCATCCGCAAGATTACCAGCGAACGCGAATGGATAGACCAGGCGCTTTCTTACTGGCTAGACGGCAAGACTCTGCGCTACAACCTGCCCGGACTTGCCGGCGGCCTCGCAAAAATTATATTCTAGGGTTCGTATAGCTCCGGAAGACTCGTTCGTGTCAATTCCTGCCGTCTACTTCCTACTGCCTACTAACCACTAATCACTAAATATTATATATTAGTCTCATAAGGAGTTTCTTATGAGCGATTGCACCGATGAAAAGATGGAAAAATTCAAGGAAAAGCTAAGCACGCTGTTGTTTGAGCTGATTACCGATATTCCAGAATCCCTGTACACTCCAAGTGAAAGTTCCGACGAAAAAATAAAGAAATTAATCCGCCAGGCAGCAGTCAAGGCATCCCTAGTAAGCGCCACCCTTTCGGTGCCCGCCGGCGTTACAGGCGTTTTGACCTCCATCCCCGACATTGCCGCCATCTGGCGTATTCAGGCACAACTGGTGTCCGATATCGCAGCGACTTACGGTAAATTCGCCCAGCTGAGCCGCGAAGCCATGGTCTGGTGCCTGTTCCGCCACAGTGCCGCCCAACTGGTCCGCGACATTGCCGTGCGCACCGGTAGCCGAATCGTAGTCCAAAAGGTCTCTTTTGCTGTTCTAGAAACCCTCCTCAAGAAAATCGGCGTCAAGGTTTCAACCAAATTCCTGGGCAGGGCAGCTCTCCGTGCCATTCCGGCTATTGGCGCCCTCGGAAACGGGGCCTACTCCTTCTATGACACCACCGAAGTCGGAAAAACGGCCGCGAGCTATTTCAAGGCCCTGGCAGACAATCCGGAGGATCCTCTTGCCGAAGAAGCGGACGTAATCATCGAAAATGCCGAAAATCAGGTTTAAAAGCCAATCTCAAGCCTATTCCCATAATCAAGCCCTTGAAAGGGGGCTTTTTTTTTCTATCTTTGGGCGCAACTCAAACAAACATCAACTCCATTTGTGGAATAAAATATGAAAAACATTGAAAAGCACAGAAATATTGGTATTTCTGCCCACATCGACTCCGGTAAGACCACCCTTACCGAACGTATCCTCTACTTCACAAAGCGTATCCACGCTATCCACGAAGTTCGTGGTAAAGACGGCGTCGGTGCCACGATGGACTCCATGGAACTTGAACGCGAACGCGGCATCACGATTCAGTCTGCAGCCACGTTTGCAAACTGGACCCACACCAAGAGCGGTGAACAGGACTCCATCAACATCATCGATACCCCGGGGCACGTGGACTTCACGATCGAAGTGGAACGTTCTCTCCGCGTGCTCGACGGTGCTATCCTCGTGCTCACCGGCGTGGAAGGCGTGCAGTCCCAGTCTATTACCGTTGACCGCCAGATGAAGCGCTACCATGTGCCGCGCATCGTGTTCGTGAACAAGTGCGACCGCTCCGGTGCAAACCCGCTCCGCGTGGCTGTCATGCTCAAGGAAAAGCTCAACCACAAGCCCTGCGTCATGCAGATTCCTATCGGTCTCGAAGACCAACTGAAGGGCGTGGTCGACCTCGTCGAAATGAAGGCCTACTACTTCGAAGGCGCTAACGGCGACGACATGATCGAAAAGGAAATCCCGGCCGAACTCGTTGACCAGGCTAACGAATACCGTGAAAAGCTGATCGACTGCTGCGCAGACTACAGCGACGAAATCATGGAAAAGGCTATGGAAGGCCAGTATGGTGTGGACCAGATCGATAAGGCCCTCATCAAGAAGACCATCCGCGAAGCAACCATCCGTCTCGACATCACTCCGGTGTTCATGGGTTCTGCTCACAAGAACGTTGGTGTCCAGAAGCTCCTCGACGGCGTTATCGACTACCTCCCGAACCCGACCGAAGTTGAAAACAAGGCCCTCGACCTCGACAACAACGAAGCCGAAGTCGTGCTGAAGTCCGAAGACAACGCACCGCTCGTCTGCTACGCATTCAAGCTCGTGAACGACCGCTATGGCCAGCTCACCTACATCCGCGTTTACCAGGGTACCCTCAAGAAGGGCGACATGATCACCAACATGGCCACCGGCAAGAAGGTGTCCGTGGGCCGTCTCGTGCGTATGCACGCCGACGAAATGGTGGATATCACCGAAGCCGGTGCAGGCGACATCGTTGCTCTGTTCGGTATCGACTGCGCCTCCGGTACGACCTTTACCGATGGCAAGAACCACTATAACATGACTTCTATGCACGTGCCGAATCCGGTGATCGAACTCGTGATCGAAGCCAAGAACCGCGACGACCTGGACAACATGTCCAAGGCTCTGAACCGCTTCACCAAGGAAGACCCGACGTTCCAGGTGGAAGTCGACAAGGAATCCGGCCAGACCATCATCAAGGGTATGGGCGAACTTCACCTCGACGTTTACATCGAACGTATGCGCCGCGAATACAAGTGCGACGTGACGACCGGTGCTCCGCAGGTGGCTTACCGCGAAACCATTACCCGTCCGGCCAAGTTCGACTACACCCACAAGAAGCAGACCGGTGGTTCTGGTCAGTACGCTAAGGTTGTCGGCGAAATGCGTCCGATGGCTGTCGAAGGCGACCAGGAAAAGGTCTACAACTTCGTGAACTCTGTCGTGGGTGGCCGTATTCCGAAGGAATACATCCCGTCTTGCGACAAGGGTTTCCAGAGCTGCATGGAAGCTGGTTCCTTGATCGGCTTCCCGGTCGTAGGTATCGAAATGGAAGTCCAGGATGGTGCATACCACCCGGTCGACTCCTCTGATATGGCGTTCCAGGTTGCTGCCCGTATGGCCTTCCGCGAAGCTTTCGAAAAGGCTGGTGCTCAGATCCTCGAACCGATCATGAAGGTCGAAATCCAGACTCCGACCGAATTCCAGGGTTCTGTCGTGGGTAACGTTTCCCAGCGTCGTGGTACCATCACTGGAACGAACGAAGAACTCGGCATGACCACCATCACCGCCGAAGTCCCGCTGTCCGAAATGTTCGGCTACGCTACTGACCTGCGTTCTATGACCCAGGGTAAGGCAGAATTCACCATGGAATTCTGCAAGTACCTGCCGGTTCCGAAGAACATCCAGGACGAACTCATCAAGAAGTACGGCGACAAGGCCAAGGCTAGAGCCTAACGAGACCGCTCGCGCCCAATCGTACTAAGTACGTACCCTGAGCGCTCGCTCTCACAACCACGCCCGGTTAATACCGGGCGTTTGTTGTTCACAGACGACCGAACCGGCTAAATTCAACAGAGTCCTTACTCTGGAGCCAGTTCTCTCGCAAAAGCGTGCAAAACGAGTGTCGTAGAAAAATGCTTGCATTTTTTTATGACCGAGTGAAGCCGCGGACGCCGTAGGCGTCAACCACGCCCGGTTAATACCGGGCGTTTGTTGTTCACAGACGACCGCTCGCACGCAACTTCTTAGAAGTTTAAAATCCTCGGAGTGTGAGCCACAAGCGACTCTGCGAAAGCGAGTCGTGGTGGCGAGAGGGCTGGCTCTAGAGAATGTATTTTGAAGAATTTAGCCGGTTCGGTCTGTATAAGCTCCGGGGATTTTTTTGTACAAAAAAATCCCGCAGGGAACTTGGAGAACCCTGCGGGAAAGTGGAATTAGAAGAAAACAAGCGTGCTTCCGGTCTATTCTACCCCGTGATTTGCTCCAGCATCCCTTCGCTAAACCAGAATGGACTGGAAGCACATTATTTAATATACCGCAAAAAATTTACTTGCGGAAAAAATTTCGTAAAAGTCTTATTCCAAAGTGGAATGTTCCTAATTAGAGTCAATGGATTGCCGCGCTACGCTCGCAATGACGTTTTTTTAGCCTGTTTCCACATTTGTTGCAGGCCTTCAAGGCCAACGTCCTTCATTTCTTTACCCTGGTCGCGGGCCATCTGCTCTACCACGCGGAAGCGGCGTTCGAACTTGGAGTTTGCACGTTCAAGAGCAAGGGCAGCATTGAAGCCACAGTGGCGCGCCACATTCACAAGACTGAACATGATGTCGCCGAATTCATCTTCCATGCGTTCTACGTTACGATTTTCAGGAGAGGCCGCTTGCATTTCGGCGCGGAATTCACTAAATTCTTCCACGGCCTTGTCAAAGACAGGTTCAGCCTCGGTCCAGTCAAAGCTTACTTTGGCGGCGCGGCGCTGAAGTTCCTGGGCACGGGCAAGCGTCGGCAAGCTTTTGCTTACTTTGTCCATAGCAGACTTGCCTTGCATTTTTAGATTATTCTTTTCTTGCGCCTTGATGCGTTCCCATTGGCGGACAACGCCATTCGAATCATCAACCTTAGCATCTCCAAAGACATGCGGATGGCGCCGGATCATTTTTTCGCAGATTCCCTGCACCACGTCGTCAATAGAAAAATCGCCGTTTTCTTTGGCGACTTGCGAATGGAACACCACCTGGAACAGCACATCGCCTAGTTCTTCGGCCATGTGAGCCTTGTCGTTTGCCTGGGCCGCATCGATATATTCATGGGATTCTTCGACCAAATAAGGGAGCAACGACTGGTGCGTCTGTTGCTTGTCCCAAGGGCAGCCTTCCGGGGAGCGGAGGGTCGCCATAATTTTCACCAAATCTTCAAAGGAATATTTCATGACAGACAAAGATAGAAAGTACGAAACACTTGAACCGAATCAATTCCCGCTTTCGCTTAAGGAATCTCCGTTAGCGCCACCGTTACTGTACGTTCGCGGCAAACTGCCCGCAAGCGATTGCATTGGAATTGCCATGGTAGGTACGCGGCGTCCAAGCAGTTCCGCCCGCGAGCTGTGCAGACGGCTCGTCAAATCACTGAAAGGTACGAGGGCAGTCGTCGTTTCCGGGCTTGCACAAGGTATTGATTATTATTGCCACGAAGCCGCGCTCGATTTCGGGATTCCGACGATTGCCGTGATTGCACAGGGAATCAATGTCCCGATTCCTGGAGACCGTGCAACGCTCGCCCGCCGCATTATCGATGCCGGCGGTTGCATCATGACCGAATACGAAGAAGACTTTCCCTCTTTCAAAGGGAACTTTCCTGCCCGCAACAGGATTATCAGCGGTCTCAGTCGCGCCACGGTTTTAGTACAAAGTAAAACCAAAGGCGGAGCCCTCATCACGGCCGACTACTGCCTGCAAGAAAACAAGCTATTGCTCGCCGTTCCGGGGGACTTCGATAGCGAAACCTCTGCAGGACCCAATCAATACCTAGACCAAGGGAAGGCCATGCCAGTCTTTATGCCCGAAAGCCTGCGCACTGTTGCCGGGCTCCCCAAAATCAAGACGGATTCGGATGCGCCGACCGCAGTCAGCCTCTCCCAAATCGAAGCTGCCGGTTGCAATCTTTCTCACGATGCCCTAGCCCTATTTAAGCAATTCAACGGTTTCAAGAAGACTTTTCAGGAACTGCAGAACGAATGTAACTTCAAGCCCAACAATATTTTAGCTATATTAACAGAGTTAGAACTTTCGGGTCTAGTCCATTCACCGGACAACTTCCAGTTCTACTTTAATGGAGCAACTTGACGTGAAAAAGCGTTTTTTCTGGATTATCCTGTTTACGATTGTCGCAACAATTGCGATAGTCATTTCGCAGTTGATGTTCGGGAAAAACAGTTTGAAGCAGCAGCAAAAAGTCACGCAGGACATCGCCAAATACGAAGCGCAAATCGATTCGTTGAAGTACGCTATTGATTCTTGCAATATCGAGATTGAACGACTCAAAAACGATTCCCTGTACAAGGAAAACCTGTTACGCACCCGCTTCGGCATGAGCCGCAAAGGCGAGCGCGTATTCCAGATGGTGAAATAATCTCACGCCATCTTGGAGGCGTCGGTGCTCTTCATGGCATCCATCGAAGCCTTGCCCGCAAAGAAGCTGTAAGCCGCCGGCACAATAAAGAGCGTCATGAAAGTCGCAAACGTAAGACCGCCTGCAATAGCGACACCCATCGCGATACGGCTCGGGGTGCCCGTGAGAATCAAGGGCACGGCGCCCAATACCGTGGACATGCTCGTCATGAGGATTGGGCGGAAGCGGCGTTCCGCCGCCATCCGAGCCGCCTCAAGCTTGTTACAGCCGGTATTCGCCGCAATCTGGTTTGCAAATTCCACAATCAAGATACCGTTCTTCGTCACCAGGGCAATCAAAAGAATCAGAGCAATTTCGCTAAAGATGTTGAGCGTCTGACCCGTAATGAACAGGAATGCAAGGGCACCCGCGAGTGCCAGCGGCACCGTAAAGAAGATGACGAACGGAGCGCGGAAACTTTCGAACTGCCCCGCAAGCACCAAGAACACCAGCGCAAGCGCCAACAGGAACACAATGTAAAGGCCGCTGGAGCTTTCTTCAAATTCCTTGGATGATCCGCTCAAAGCCGTACTCACGTTCGGGTAATCCTTCAGCAAGTGCTTTGCAATGCGGCGCATTTCTTCGACGCCGTCGCCAATCGTCTTACCCGGCACAAGGCCCGCCTGAATAGTCGCTGCGCTAAAGCGGTTGAATCGCGGCAGCGACGGCGATGCGGACTTTTCGCTAAACGTGATGAAATTGTCGAGGCTCACGAGTTCGCCCTTACGGTTTTTGACCGTAAGCATCGAGATGTTCTCGGGCATGCTGCGGTACTGGTAACCAACCGCACCGATAATGTCATACTGGCGGCCATCCTTATAGAATTCGCCATAGCTTTGGTCACTAATGGCCAGCTGCACCGCCTGGGCAATGTCATTCACCGACACGCCTTCTTCGTTGGCCTTGTCACGCATAATCTCGATATGCAGTTCAGGCTTAGTGAAACGGAGGTTCGTATTCACCACGCTGAACACAGGGCTCTTGCTCGCTTCTTCTTCGAACTTGGGCACAAGTGTACGCAGGATTTCGATATTCGGGGCCTGCAACACGAACTGCACCGGCAAACCACCGCGCTGTGTACTGATGCTCTGTGGTTCAAACACCATCACGCGCAAGTCCGGATATTCGTTCCCGAGCAGCTGGATTTCACGGGCGATTACACTCTGCGGGCGACGCGCCTTCTTGTTGTCGTTCAAAGTCAAGCGCATTCTCGAATTGCCCGCATTCCACGCACCCGCTTGAAATTCGGTATATTCGTTGCTATCTAACAGGGCTATCACTTCTTCGGCAAAAGCATCGGCCATGCGCTTCGTGCGCGTGAGCGTCACACCTTCGGGCATATTCAAGTTCACCATGACCGCGTTGGAGTCTTCGGTCGGAGCCATTTCACTACTCATGTTATTGAAGCAGAAATAGGCCGCCGCCAAAAGGCCCGCCACTATCGGGAACAAGAGCAAGCGCATTTTGAGGAAGCCGCCAAGCAGCACCGAATAAATGCGGTTCATTCCATCAAAGAACGGTTCGGTAACACGGAAGAACCACCCCTGTTTCTGCTTTTTCAAGAACTTGGAGCAAAGCATGGGCGAAAGCGTCAAAGCGCACAACGTAGAAAGGAACACCGTACCAATCATCACCGCCACAAATTCACGGAACAAAAGCCCCGTCGTACCACCCAACGCAAGCACCGGCACAAACACGGCCATCAACACCACAGAGGTCGCAATCACGGCAAAGAAGATTTCGTTTGTGCCCGCGACTGCCGCCTGCTTGGGCGTCATGCCACTTTCAATCTTGTGATAGATATTTTCCACAATCACAATGGCATCGTCCACCACAAGGCCAATGGCAAGCACCATGGCAAGCAAGGTCAGCACGTTAATGGAGAATCCGCAAAGGTAAAGCACAAAGAAACTACCGATTACCGACACCGGCACCACCACCATCGGAATCAGCGTCGTACGCCCTTCGCGGAGGAACGCGAAGATAATGGCAATCACCAACAGGAACGCAATAAAGATCGTCTCCACCACTTCTTTAATGGATGCGCGGATGTTGACGGACGTGTCGCGACCGTAAAGGACATCGACACCTTCTGGAATTTCGCGACGAATGTCTTCGACGCGCTTGTAGAATTCATTGGCGATTTCAACGTGGTTTGAGCCGGGCTGCGCCATCAATGCAAGCGTAATGGAATTCTTGCCGTTGCGCCTAAATCCCGTGCGGGTATCCTTCGGTTCGTAGTGAATGTCCGCTACATCCGAAATGCGAATGACCGTGCCATCTTCAGCAACCTTGATTGCGATATTTTCAAAAGCCTTCGGGTCGAGAATACGTCCCAACGTACGGATAGAAAGCGTAGTCTCGCTACCTTCGATAGAGCCGGAAGGCAGTTCCAGGTTACCCTTCTTGAGTGCCGCCGACATCTCGGCACCGGAAACACCGAGCGCCTGCAAGCGCACCGGATCAATCCAAAGGCGAACGGTCGGGCGTTTTTCGCCCCAAATGGCAATTTCAGAAACGCCATTGATGGTCTGCAGGCGTTCCTTGACAAAGTTGTTCGCGAGTTCCGAAACTTCCATCGGATCGAGCTTGTCGCTCACGAGGCTCACCATGAGAATCGGATCGTTGTCGCTATCGGACTTGTACACCGTCGGTTCATCGACATCGTCCGGCAGGCGGCGACGCACGCGGCTCACGCGGTCGCGGATTTCGTTGGCGGCCGCTTCCAGATCCATGCCCGTTTCGAATTCAATGTTGATAAACGAGAAACCATCACGGCTGGTAGAGGTCAGCGCCTTAATGCCAGATGCACTGTTGATGGAAGCTTCCAATATTTCGGTCACTTCGGCTTCGACCACGGCTGCGTTTGCGCCCGGGTAAGAGGTACGCACCTGAATGAGCGGATAGTCTACGTTGGGGTATTCACGCACGCCCAAGTTCGAGGCCCCGAAGGCGCCAAGCAAAATAATCACGAGCGCCATCACGGTCATGAGCACCGGGCGACGTACGGAAAGGTTCGCGACACTCATCGGTTACCTACTCCACTTCGTAATCGGTGTTATGACGGATTTCGCGGATACGTACAGAAGCCCCTTCGCGTAGGCTAATCAAGCCAGAGGTAATGACCGTATCGCCTTCATCGAGGCCACCCGTGACATCGACTGCGATCGGCGTGCGGAGGCCCGTTTCGACATGCTTGATTTTGGCCTTGCCTCCAGTCGCCACAAATACGTAGGCACCGTCTTTATCAAGAGTCAACGCTTCCGCCGGCACTGGAATGCTCTTTGCAAAACCGGACTGCATGGCAGCACTC
Organism: Fibrobacter sp. UWB15; assembly: GCF_900177705.1. Taxonomy (NCBI): domain Bacteria; kingdom Pseudomonadati; phylum Fibrobacterota; class Fibrobacteria; order Fibrobacterales; family Fibrobacteraceae; genus Fibrobacter; species Fibrobacter sp. UWB15. The sequence goes on along the minus strand of NZ_FXBA01000006.1, from coordinate 141,129 downwards.
ACCTTGGTATAGGAACCCGCCAACAGGTCCCCCTTCGCGTTGTCTACTTCCACCAGAATCTGGCGGGTGCGGCTAGATTCCGAAAGGGCAGCGTCAAGAGCCTTGACCTTCCCGTTTACAGTAACGCCACGTTCTTCGTCGCGAAGTTCCACAGCATCACCCACCTTCAAGGTAGAAGCGTAACGCTGCGGCAACGCAAACTTGGCCTTCAGCTTTTTCACTTCGCTAATAGATACAATGGGAGTTCCCGTAGTAAGCCAGGCACCCACTGAAACATCTACAAAGCCGAGCTTACCTGCAAAGGGGGCTCGGACTTCGGTTTTTGCGATTTGCGCCTTGATGAGTTCTACGGATGCTTCGGCAGACTTAAGAGAAGCTTCGGCACTTTCCAAGTCAGCCTTGGTGGCGCCATCTTTTTCAAAGAGAGTCTTGACTCGATCAAACTTTTGCTGAGCCAGTTGCTGGTTCGATTCCGCCTGCTTGAGCTGGGCCTGGAATTCGGAATCGTCAATCTTTGCAAGGAGGGCGCCTTTTTGCACCTGGGCACCATCTTTTACGTAAAGGTTCGTCAAGCGCCCCGACATGGCCGCCGTAAGAGACACATGGTTCATGGGCTCCAATGTCGCCATGGCTGTAAACGACTTTAGTGCCACGTGGGCTTCGGCAATGTAGCCTTCCACCGCAATTACTCGAGCAGGCCTGCCTCCCGGTCCACCGGGACCGCCTTTCCCCTGCGTACCACCCTTACCTTGTTTTGCTCCAGAAGTACCTGCACCGGGAACAGAATCTCCCCCACATGCGATAAACATCAAAGCGATAAAAAGCAGCGCAAAATTTCTCATAAATCAGTTTGAAATAGAAAGTAGACGATGGTCAGTAATTAGTTCTTATTTATTAGATGATTAAGCTCCGTAATCCGATGCATAGAAGTGAAAAGAAAAAAAAGAATTTTTTTCGCAGCACTGTCTACTAATCACTGTCTACTGCCTACTATCTTAGAATTTCACATTCAATATCAGGCCACTGCCGTCTTCATAAAATTCGGGTACGAATTCCATGCGTTCGGTAAAGGCTTTAGAAGACGTCGCGCGATAAATACGGATTGTATTCAGCATTGACACCACGCGGTTCAAGAGCAACGCTCCCACAGACACCTGAAAAACGATGCGGCTCACGCGATAATGGCGCAAACGACTCTTGTATTCGTCAATATGTTCCGTAGTTTCAGGATTGTCGCTGGAGCCCCAGTCCCACTGGATGCTTTCATCGAGGTCTTCGTCAACATTCTTTCCGGCACGCAACATGGCCTGGTTGTAATCTTCATCCATATCGGGCGAGGAGTTCTGCCCAGCCACACCGCTACGGCTGCGGTAGTCACCCACCGTATTCAGCATATCCACGTTACGGCTTTTAGAGGTAAGACCTGCATGACGGACTGCATAATTGTGAGCCGAGGTAACATAACGTTCACCGATGGCATAAGAACCGATGGCCGTAAACCAGAGGGCAATATCGGTCCACACGAAAGGTCGCACGAACTGTCGTTCACCCAGGTACAGTTCACCCATGCCAGGCAGCAATGCCGACGAACCCATGGCAATCAGCCAGTTCTTGTCGGAGTTCTTGCTCACGTTTTCGTCAACAGACACAACCACCTGCGAAAAGGCAGATGCTGCAGCGAGCAACAAAACCAAAAGAAACTTCATTAAAAGCCCCAGCTAGCCTGCACGTTAAAACCAAAGCCGTCTACAAAAGACAGACCGCTATCGAAATGCAAGTGGTCGTACCAAGAAAGGTCTTCTTCGTACAAGGACTTGTTGTGAGAGTTGGCTGAAATAGCAGCGTCAACAGCAGAAATGATATGGTTCAGAATCAAACCGCCAAAGAACCATGCCTGCATATCGGCGTAGTCATTAGCCTTGCTGCGCAAGCTGCGATACTTTTTTTGATTGCTAGAGGAACCCAGCTTCTCCGTTGCGGAATTAGGATCTTCCAAATCCAGCGACGTAGCAACAGCGGCATCTTCGACATCGTCCCAGCCAAGCACATAGACATTGTCAGAAATCAACTGGTATACATCGGCTGCAGAATTGAACTTAATCTTATCCATTTCGTCACCCAAGCTCTTGGGAGAGTTCACGAAATCGTTCACATATTCCACATCGTTTTTATAGAGTTTGTCACGGTCGTAGCAACCATGGATAGTCGCCGTTCCAAAGATTCCTTCACAGAAGGATTCGCGGCTGCCCAAGTAGCGACGACGGAACTCGGACTCGTAGTTTACCGCATCGGCATTGTACAAATCACGCATGCCACGTTCGTAACGGCCAATGGAAAAGTGCTCCTTGGCGAATTTCTTGTACTTGTTCACTTGCTGATCGTACTTGTGTACAGAGAAATAATACCAACTGCCCCACAAAGCGGCTTCCAAGGCGAGGTACACGCCACCGCGGGCATAAGTAAAATTGGAACCGCCCACATACATCTGGCCGGAACCCGGAATCACGAGAGACATAAACAAGGCCTTGCGCGGACTCTTGTAGCGGCCCTTCATTTCATCGATACCGTTGACCTTGGACACCTTTACCGGGCCAAGCAATTCACGGCGGTTCATGCTGCTAGAAGACGGAACATCGGCAGAAGAAGAGGAGCCTGCCATAGCGAGAGAATCGCGGATGCGGTTTTCTTCGTTGTGCCTTTTCATTTCAGCGGCATAAGCTTCTTCAGGAGTCATTTCCCTGACGGAATCTCCAGCAAGAGTATCGACGACTGCGGAATCTGCAACCGGAGCTTCAGCGACCGCAGCAGAATCAACGGCAGCGGGAACCTCACTACTGGACGAAACAGTGACAGAGCTAGAAGAGGGAGTGGCGCTGGAGCTAGAAACAGCCTCGCTACTAGAAGACGGCGCCGCCACACTGGAACTGGACGGAACCGAGGCGCTGCTCGGCACTACTGCTGCACTGGACTGAGCCGCTTCGGCTTCGGCCTCGAATTCCGCAAAAAGATCTCGGGGCTGGGCAAAAGACTGGGCTACAAAAACACTTGCCACACAGGCGATGAATGAAAAGGCAAATTTGCGCATATAACGCTAAAATAGCAAAATATGGGCATTCTCGCACATTAAAAGACATTAGTTATTGGCTATTAATATCTAGTAGCGCTTTTATATAAACACAAAGAACCACCTAGCGAGGGATTACCCCGTTAGGCGGCGAATCTTGGCAAACCTTAGAAAATCTAGATTAGATGCCGAGTTCAGCAGCAACAGCCTGGATACCAAGCTTGTTGATCGTGCGAAGCCCTGCAGCGCTAACGCGGAGGGTCACCCAGCGGTCTTCTTCAGGAATGTAGAAACGCTTCTTCTGAAGGTTCGGCAGCTGCTTCATCAACTTCTTGCGGTTAGAGTGGGAAACCATGTTGCCCACGAGGCCGGCCTTGCCGGTAACTTCACAAATGCGGCTCATAATAAACTCCGTTGTTTTATAACGGACGCAATTTTAGAAAAAAAGCGTCCGTTCGTCAAGGTTAAATTATCAATCTTGCAATGCCTTTGGCAGGTTAAATTTGGTTGATTCGACCAATTTTACGAAATTTTCGATTTCTACGGGGGCAAATTTCTCTTTTATCCAGTCCACCACCCCCTGGACGAGCACCTCAGGAGCACTTGCACCGCTCGAAATACCCACCGATTCGATATTTTCGAACCATTCCGGCTTCAAATCGTCTACCGAGGCAATCAAATAGCTGGGAATGCCTTGTTCAAGCCCAAGTTCCATCAGACGGCTGGAATTGGAAGAATTCTTGGCACCCACCACCAAAAGCATATCCACCTTGGAGCAGAGATCGAGGACCGCCGCCTGACGATTGCCCGTCGCATAACAAAGGTCTCCCGCATCGGGACCGATAATGTTGGGGAATCGTTCCTTGAGCGCTTCGATAATTTTGCGGGTTTCAGCCACCGAAAGTGTGGTCTGCGTAATGTAGGCCAGTTCCTTGTCAGCGGGGACTTCCACCATCCGTGCGTCGGTTTCGTTCTTGATCAGCGTGATGGCTCCCGGCGGAAGCTGGCCCAGAGTGCCTTCCACTTCGGCATGGCCTGCATGCCCAATCAGAATGATATGGCGGCCGGCAGTATAATGACGCTTGGCACTGAAATGAACCTTGAGCACCAGCGGACAACTAGCATCCAGCACCTGCAGTCCGCGTTTTTCGGCGTCGGCATAAATTTCTTCGGCGACCCCGTGGGCAGAGAAAATCACTACCGAGCCCGACGGGACTTCGTCCAGTTCATCGACAAAGACAACGCCCTTGGACTTGAGAGTATCAACCACGAACTTATTATGCACGATTTCATGGCGCACGTAAATAGGGGTTCCGAATTTTTCAATAGCGCGTTCCACCACATGAATGGCTCGATCCACGCCCGCACAAAAACCGCGGGGAGTCGCAAGAATCACCTTTTTCATAAAATCCCTTTTATAAAATTCAACAACAACTTATAAGAATTCAAGACCTTTCTTCTTTCACCCATCAGGAACGACCGCACCGTGTCAACAGCGGGCGTCCGGCGGCGCAAGTAATCCGCTGGCGAATTTATCTGCGCAAGCACATGCGATTCTACAAGGCGCGCCACCACATCTTCGTGGCCCTTGGCATAAGGCCCGACGCATGTCGAAACACCCATCTGCAACGGTTCCCAAAAGTCGTGAATTCCAAGACGACGGTCAAAGGAACCTCCCACTACGGCACTCCTGCACTTCAAGAAAATTTCACGGGAGAGACCGAAACGGGAGACCAAGGAAACAGCGCCCTTTTGCACCGTAGGATAATCCACCACAGGCAGTTCAGCCCCTTGCAACAATTTGCGGAACAGGTTCATCTCCGAAAGGCGGCGAGGCATCAGCACTACCGACTCGCCCTTGGCGACGGCATCTTTCGCCATAGAGACAAAGGCCTCCGCTTCTTCTTGATGGAAAGAGACAAACACCACATCGATAGCCGGTTTTTCGGGAACGCAAACCAGGCCGCCATCGCGGGCCCAATTCAAAAGTTTCCAATCACCGCCCATAGTGCAAGGCACAAAGCCCTTGCTGGCATAAGTGAACCGGCCAAGATCTGCAGCCGTCTGCATGCAGGCATAGCCCATGCCTGAAAAATCAATGAACGGGAACGACTTGCGGTAACGACCCGAAACAAGAGCGACGTTTCGGCGGGTCGAAAGTTTAGACATGGTCGAAAGGTAACCCGGCCAGAGTTCATTTTCGGCCAGGACAAGTCCCAAGGGCTGCACCTCACTTGCAAACAAGTGTAATGCCGACGGAATATCCGCCGGAGCCATGGCCACATCGGCCACGCCTGCGCAGGAATCCTTCAGGAACGAGACCACTTCGACTTTCTGCGAAGTAATCAGAATCTTCGGACAATTCGGCAAGTCCTCTCGGAGTGCATGTGCAAGTCCAAGAAGCATACGACATTCACCGAGACTTGCCCCATGAAGCCAAAGGTACGGGCCATCGCTTGGCCACGGGCCAGACAAACGTTCTTCAATATGATATTCGCGATCGAGGCGGGGCAACTTGCTAGCGGCACGCGCCACCATCTTAATGGCAGTCCCTACAGCAAGGCGTCCTAAGTTCTTTACGTTTAAGTCCATAGCATGAACGCAATCTTACGGACAACAATCAGCAAAAGGATCATGATCATCCAGAGCCATGTAAAATGGTCTGCAAGGAACGCCTCTTTTGCAGAACGCATCGGTCCAGAGCGGTGGAATTCGCGCGGGAAAAAGGCAGGGGTCTGCTGCGCCCAGATTTTCCACTCGTCACCGAACTTTTTCTCCAAGAAGCGGTCGTCGAGTTTGCCCAGATAGGCTTCAAACGCGACAAGAACCATGATGAACGGAATGACGCGCAGACTTAAACCCAGGTGCAAGAAGATCAGCGAAATCCCAAACGCCGCGTTAGACACGTACAACGGATGCCGCAACCTAGCGTAGGCGCCCCAAGTCACCAACTCGTCGGCATCCTGGATGTCTCCACGCGTATGGTCGCCAATGACGCGGCGAGCCTTGACGCGCAAGTAAAACGCCAAGATGAACACATTGACAAAGACAAGGAACATGACAATTTCGAGGTCAGCCGGTTCAAATACCAGCATGATTAACGAAAGGATACCCAAGACCCACCCGCGGTAACGGAAAAGGAACTCGCGCTTAGGTTCTTCTTCGGGAAGCTGAGCCGTTTCAACAGACGAATCGTCGCTCTGTTTGACCGTATTTTCAACCGGATTTATCTGCTCATTCTGACTTTCAACAGGTTCGTCCATATCACCTCCGCTAAAGCTTTGCAACATTAAATATACATTCAACTTCGGAAGAAAGCACATCATGGCTCACAATAATCGTCCATTTACCTAAAGCGTGAGCTGCATCAAGGTAGGATTTCAGCAGGTTTTCGCGGTCGGCCAGCGCCACGGATGCAAAAGGTTCATCCAGAAGGATCGTGCGGGAGTCCGAGGCGAGCGCCCAAAGGAGCGACACGCGGGCACGTTCGCCGCCTGAAAGGCCTGATTTTTGAAGGAGGGGGGCGGCACCCGAAGACTGCATAAAGGACTTGAGGATCGAAGACGTTTCGGAATCGCAGCGTTTCTCGAGAAGGCGGGAAAGCATCCACCTAGGCGGAAGTTCCAGGTCTTGTGCGACAAAGAACACATCGCGGGGGGTATTCGCATCGGCAGAATTCCAGCGTTCAAGCCCCGAAAGCAGACGCAATAGCGTGGACTTGCCCACCCCATTTTTACCGCGGACAAGAACCGGTTTTTCGCGGGACCACTGGAGCGCAAGGTCCGTGAATACAGGAGTTTCGGAGCCTTCATAAGTGAATTGTCCCTTGTGAATGGACACCGCATCGGACGCAGCAATATCTTTGCCAGCGGATTTTCCGGCCAATTCAAGCTTTTCAAATTCTTCGAGGACATTGATTGCCGAAACTGCCGAGCGGAACTGCGGCATGACGCGGGCGCATTCCTTGACCGGCTTGTAGCAAAGAAGTACCGCCGAGGTAAACAGTACAAGGCCAGACGCATCCATATAGCCGCGGTTCATGAGGAGCGCACAGAAGGCCAACACCAAAACCATTGCAAGCACCGAAACCGTCTCGGTCAAAAGCGAAAGGCCGGATTTTTTGATAGCGGCGGAGAAACCTGCATCACGGAGGCCACGGACTTCTTTCAGCAAGCCATCCGAGATATCCTTGCGCTCGTCGCGGCCGCTCCACTGCCTAAAAAGCCTACGGGCAAGCGACAGGTTTCCGCGGAAATCGGAACGGGACCGCAACAAGGATTCTTCGGCGGGCCCTAGCTTGTGGAGTTTTCGCTGGAGGACCGCCACCAGCGGCACAATCACCACGAAAAGGAATGCGGTAAGCGGCCAGGAAATGTAAAAGAGCACCGGTAAAAAGACAATCAGTTGAAGAATCGCCTGAACCGCCTGAAAAAAAACGCCACCGTTATTCTGGAGCACGACGGTCGCCTCGTAAGCGGATTCGACCATGCGTTCGCCCTTGGGGGTATGGAAATTCTTAGGAGCGAGATCACGGAGCCTGTGCAAGAACCACGCCTGCACCCGTGCCGAAACTTTATAGAGCCAACCTTCGGAAACTTTTGACTTGCCGTACAGGAACAACAGGCGAAGCATGGCGAGAACCACCATTCCCCCGACCCAGGCTGCAAGCGGAATATCGGCCTTGCCCCCAACGATGTCAATAAAGGAGCGAACACCCCAAAGCACCGCCGCATCGGCAGCACTTGCCAAAAGCGCCATCGGCAAAAAGCGGATTACACCGCCTTTCAGGGATTTTTTCAGCCATTTTCGCAAATTCACGCAGAAAAATTAACTTTTTTCCAGTTGCCCCCTTGACTAAAATTAAATAGTTACCTATATTTGGCCCTACTAAACGCCCCTATCGTCTAGTGGCCCAGGACTCGGGATTTTCATTCCCGCAACAGCGGTTCGAAACCGCTTGGGGGTATAAAAGGAACCTTTCGAAAGAAAGGTTCCTTTTTTCAACCGCGACAAAGGGTATAAAAAAGGCACAACATTCAGTTGTGTCTTTTTTTCAACCCTTTCAAAGGTATAAAAAGGATTCATCGTAAGATGAGTCCTTTTTTTCAACCGCGAAAAAAAAGCGCCAGCCACCCTTGACTAACAAAAAATCTTTCCTATATTTGGTCGCACAAATCGCCCCTATCGTCTAGTGGCCCAGGACTCGGGATTTTCATTCCCGCAACAGCGGTTCGAAACCGCTTGGGGGTATAAAAAGAGCTCAGCGAACAGCTGGGCTCTTTTTTTCAACCGTATTTACAGGGTATAAAGAAAAAGGATCTGCTAAAAGCAGGTCCTTTTTTATACCCTCGAGCAAACCGCGACAAAGGGAATAAATAGAGCTCAGCAAACAAGCTGAGCTCTTTTTATGTTTGTAGACAAAACAAATTTTATTTGCTACATTGTGCAAACCTCGGAGAGATGCCAGAGTGGTCGATTGGGCCGGTCTCGAAATCCGGAGTCTGTCACAGGACCGAGGGTTCGAATCCCTCTCTCTCCTTGAAACGAAAAGGGTCCCCTTTGGGGGCCCTTTTTGTTTTAATGCTGAATGGGATGAGAACCCTCGGAGAGGGTTCGATTAACTGCGCGAGAGCGTAGCGAAAACTTTGTCCAAGCCCTCACTCGTTTTTTCACTCAACTCCGAAGACAACTCCTCAAAAAAGAAATAAAAGCCTACAGAAGAACAATAAAAGCGTCGGCCAAGGAAAGGGAGGGTGCAGGGAGGGAACCGTGCGGCCTTCGCAACTCCGAGCTGGGTTCCCTCCCGCATATTTTCTTAAGACTTTTTTACCCTTTAAAAAAAAGGCTTCTATTTCTACATTTGGCCGCAAATCCAACAAAATGGATCCAAAAAACTTCAGGTTTATAAGCGCGAGTGCGCTTCGGGGCTTTTCAAGGTTCAAGGCAGAACCAATCGATAGTGCGGCATGGGTCGCAGATGAAGTTTACGGGTCCCTGAAGGTGCATTATGACGAAGAATACTGAAGAACGTATTCCTGAAGAAGCTATTGACCCCAAATCCAAGATTGCCCGCGAAGCAAATGCGTTTTTGAACGCTATCGCCGGCGGCGCCGACGAAGACGAGGCTGACGAAGCCGCGTTCCTGGAATTGAACCCGAACGGCGTGGTCGTCGACGAAGAAGGCGACGTGCTCAAGAAGGGTCGAAAGTCCGCCATTGAAGTCGGCACGAAGGTCGAAATTGAAGAAGGTGAAGTCGAACAGCCCGAAGAAGATGAAAGCGCCGAAGAATACGCCGAATCCAAGAAAGACTGTGCCGAATCGGTAGTAGAACAGGAGATGCCCGGTCAAGCCGGGCATGACAGCATGGCTACCGAAGAATCCGTAGACCAAGATTCCACCGACAATTCTGACGAAGAACCGGGCGACGAAGCCCTCGTGACTTTCGAAGACCTCGGACTTGCAGACGAAGTTCTTGAAGCCATCAAGGCCTTGAACTACGAGACGCCCTCCCCCATTCAGGCGAAGGCGATTCCCGCCCTGTTGCAGGGAGCAAACTTGCTCGGCACGGCTCAGACCGGTACCGGCAAGACCGCCGCATTCTCGCTTCCGCTGCTTTCGAGACTTGACTTTAACGGTCACGAAACCTCGATGCTCGTGCTCACGCCGACCCGCGAACTTGCGATCCAGGTAGCCGAAGCGATTCAGCAGTACGCCGCCAAGATGCCGAAGGTGCATGTGGTTCCGGTTTACGGCGGACAGGACATCGCCGTGCAGTTGCGAGCCCTCAAGCGCCAAGCGAACATCGTCGTCGCCACCCCGGGCCGCCTCATCGACCACATCAAGCGCGGCTCTATCGTGCTTTCGGGTGTGAAGGCCATCGTACTTGACGAAGCCGATGAAATGCTCGATATGGGATTCATGGAAGATGTCGAAACCATCCTCAAGGAAATCCCGGCAAGCGCCCAGCGCGCCCTCTTTAGCGCCACCATGCCTAAAGAAGTCAAGAAGATTATCGAACAGCACCTGGGCGAATACGAAGAAGCCTGCATCGAAGGCAAGACGACGACGGTGGAAAACATCCGCCAGCGCTACCTGCTCGTAAAGAACGAGCACAAAATTGAAGCGCTCGCCCGCGTACTCGAAGGCGAAGACTTTGACGGTGTGCTGATTTTCGTACGCACCAAGCAGAACACGACCGAAGTCGCCGAAAAACTCGAAAGCCGCGGTTTCAATGTGGCTCCCTTGAACGGCGACCTCGCCCAGTCCATGCGCGAACGCACCATCAACCGACTCAAGATGGGTAAGCTCGACATCGTCGTCGCCACCGACGTGGCCGCCCGCGGAATCGACGTGGACCGCATCACGCACGTGGTGAACTACGACATTCCCTACGACACCGAATCTTACGTGCACCGCATCGGCCGTACGGGCCGCGCAGGCCGTAGCGGCAACGCCATCCTCTTTATCACCCCGCGTGAAAAGAAGATGCTGAAAATTATCGAAAAGGCAACTCGCCAGCCGATCGAAACCATGGAATTGCCGACGGCAGAAATCATCAGCGCAAAGCGCGTCGCCGCCTTCAAGGACAAAATCAAGAGTGTGATTACCACCGGCGAACTCGACAAGTTCAAGGAACTTGTCCAATCGATGGTAGACGAAAGTCAAAACGCAGAGTGTCATCCTGAGCGAAGCGATAGCGAAGTCGAAGGATCTAGCGAAGTATTAACCGCCATCGACATCGCCGCCGCCGTCATCAAGATTTGGCAGAAAAAGCAGCCGCTCTTCCCGGAACTCAAGCCGCTTGACGTTCCGCGCGAAAGAGGCGAACGCCGCGACCGCAGCAACGACAACTTTGGCCTCGACCGCGAAGAAAAGAGCAGGCTCCGCAAGGAACGCAACGAAGGCGCAAACGGCGTCGAAGAAGGCTACTTACGCTACTACCTAGGAGTCGGCCGCCGCGACCACGTGACGCCGCGAGACATCGTAGGCGCTATCGCTGGCGAAGGCAACATCAGCAGTTCCAACATCGGACGCATCAAGCTGTTCGACAAGTTCAGCACTGTAGAACTCCCCGAAACCATGCCGCAAGAAGTCCTCGACATTCTCGCCGACATGACAATTCGCGGAAACGAATCCAGATTCCGCCTGATGACCGACGAACCGCCCACCGGCCCCGCTCCCGGAACTCGCCCGCGCGCAAGCCGCGAAGACCGCCGCAGTTTCCATCGCGATGGAGACCGTCGCAGCAAAAAGTTCGGTGACGACAAGCCTTTCGAAAACCGCAAGGCCCGCCGCGAAAAAATGTTCGGCGACAAGAAGTTCGGCAAAAAGGAAGACCGCTTCCACAAAGACCACGACGAACGCAGCTTTGGCGACAAGCCCTTCCGCAAAACTCGCCGTTTCGGAAGAGTGTAATCCCCTAAATCACTTGAACAAGCCGCCCCTCGAAAGAGGTACGCGGCCTTCAAACGAAATTCCGATACTGAACTGATTCATAAACGCGCGACGCTTGCGGTTCTTTATCGGATCGTCAAATTTGAATGTCTTTACAAGCCACTGCAACTTGGGAACGATATACGCCATATCGCCAAGGGGCAGTCTTCGCAGTGCCTGAACACCTCCCATGAAAGCAAGGCTCATGGTGGTATCTTCATCTGCATCAATTTCTTCAAAGCCCAAGCCCGCAAGAACATCAATGGCATATTCGTCATTGAATTCAAATGTCGGCCCGATCATGGCATCCAATCCCGATGCAGAAATACGATCCGCCACAAGGATATCCGCTTGAATTTCGAAGACAAAACGATAGATTTGAACACGCCCATTGGGAAGAGAGAAAGTAAAAGTTTCATTGATAAGATCAAGAGACGAACTTTTAATAGTCTTACCCACCGAAAGTCCTACGCCAAGAGAAAGTACCCCACTATTTTTATCGGCGTTATACAATTCTGCAACAATTTTTTCGTTAATCAAAGCATTCAATGCGTTACGGTAATGGCTATTGGGGTATCGAGCCAGAAAATTGTCACGGGCAACTAACAGCCAGCTGTAATCAAATTCGTAATAGCTGTCGCGCTCATAGGGGCTTTCTTTCTGTATCCAAAGTGATGCCCACGAGGCTGCCGCATCGGCAGCAATTGCAGGAGGAGGCAAAGTTACTTCTGTTGCCACACCGGTTACGGTACCTGGGGTAACCCGATACTCAAGCATATATTCAAGAAAGCCGCCTGTTGTCAGCCTTGAATTTGTCTGTAAAGAAGTCTTTTTGGCAAGCGCATAGAAGCCGTCATACTTTGCAACCATGTAATCCAGAACTAGGTTATAGGCAGCATTGTCTTCTACAGTCAGTTTACGACCATCAACTTCATTACCTTCAAAGCCAAAATATCTTGTACTCACCTTAGGAATAGCAACAGAGCCTTCACGATTGGTGGAATAAAGTTTCCCCGCCTTGTAAGTTAGCCCTTTTTGTTTGGACTTATCTTTGCACAATTCATTCTTAACATTAGGAGCATTTTCTACCAGATAGTCCAACACCGCAGGAACTTCGGCCAACTTTGGTTGCACAAAATGATCCAAAAGGAAAAAGTCAAATTCGCAAACATCCAGCTTAGGCGACGTCGCCCCAAAGGCCAAGCTAAATGCAGAAAAAAGAATTACTGATTTGATACTCTGCAACACGATAAATAAAATAAAAAAAATTTTCCATCTAAAATTACTATACTTGCGGCATGACTTTTTCGACTCTTATCGGCATCATTCTGTTGCTAGCCCTTATCTTTTTTAAAATCAAGGGCAAATCGCCGAAAAAGAATCCGAAAATGTACCATGGCGATGGCCGCCGTAAGACATTCCGCGATTTCGAGCAGGAACGCCGCAAGGGTCTGAGCGATGGAATTCGCGGACTGGACAAACCTTTTGAACTGGGCGGCTACGGCATTACGCACGCGCCTACCCGCAGCGAAAACTTCTTTAAGCCGGACCCGAATTTTAACGACGAGCGCATCGCAAACGACCCGCGGGGCATTTTCGGCGAAGCCGCGATGATGGCTTTGACCGCACGCGTCTGCGACACCGACAAGCGCCGGTACGTGCTAATGCGAAACCTCTACATTCCGGCCCGCGCAGGCTACACCGAAATTGACGCCTTGCTCTTGCACCAGTCGGGCATTTACGTTCTCGAAAGCAAGAACCTTTCCGGCGAAATCGCAGGCGACCTCGAAAGCGAGCGCTGGAGCCAACACCTGAACGCAAGCACCGAACATACGTTCCACAACCCCATTCGCCAGAACATCGGACACATTATGGCGCTGGAGCATTTTCTGAAAATTCGCCACGAACAAGCGCACTTTATTTCGTTCGTGGTTTTCAGCGACCGCTGCACCTTACGAAAAGTGCCCAAGGATAACGAATTCTGGAGCATCGTCCACTGCAGCGAACTGCAAGATGCCCTACTCAAGCGCATCACAAGCCGCAAGACCATTTACAGCATGCAGCAGCTTGAAGACTTTTACTATAAGTTGCAAGATTGCATGAACGTGAGCGAAGAAGTGAAGAAGCAACATAGAGATTACGCCAGCAAAAGAGGAACAGCGCTTTCTTAATTACAAACCACTTCCTACTAATAAATATGAAACAGATTGTAAAGAAAACAGTTCTCGATAACGGAATCACGATTTTAACGGACTACATGCCGCATGCCTACTCGGTTGCGGTTGGCGTCTGGGTGCCGCGCGGATCGCGTCACGAAGCGAAAGACGAATTTGGCCTGAGTCATTTTTACGAACACCTGGTATTCAAGGGAACCGAAAACCGGAGCGCACTTGAAATCGCCCGCGCTATCGAAGACAAGGGCGGAAACCTGGAAGCCTATACCACCCGCCAGGAAACAGGATTCTACGCGCAAATCGAACGCCGCCACTTACCGCTTGCGATCGACGTGATTGCCGACATGCTCATGCACCCGCGCATGGACAAGAAGGAAATGGAAAAAGAACGCCGTGTGATTATCGAAGAAATCCACAGCTACGACGACATTCCCGAAGAAATCGTAGGCGACGTCTTTAACGCCATCCACTTTAAAGGCAGCGGAATCGCCCATTCCATTACCGGAAACATCAAGCAAGTCAAGGCGCTCACGCACAAGCAAATGCTCAAGTACAAGGAGCAAGTCATAAGCGAGATTCCGCTCCTGATTTGCGCCTCGGGTAAAGTCAACCACGAAGAACTTGTAGAACTTTGTGCTGAAAAATTCGTACAAAAGAAAGTGAACGGCACCATACCCACCGACATTTACAAGGCAAGCAACAGCGTCAAAGTCGTACAGAAACAAGACATTGCACAATCGAACCTTTTCTGGGGTTTAAGCTTTGACCGAAGCCTGATGGATGAACGCGCCCGCTGCGCACTTTCGCTCTTTAACGTAGCGATGGGTGCCGGCATGGCCAGCCGCCTGTTCCAAAAAATTCGCGAAGACAAGGGACTTGCCTACTCCGTGTATTCAACCGCCGACGTTTACCTCGACTGCACCGACTGGGGCGTATCCCTCGCCACCGAACCGCACCAGTTGAACACGGCGCTAGAACTTTCTCTCAACGAAATCCGTAACTTCTTGAAGCGCGGATTCAATAAGGGTGAATACGAACGCACCAAGACGAACATCCTCGGTGCCATGTACCTAGGCGCCGACAGCCCCGAAAAGCGCGTCGTGCGCATGGCCGAACAAGTGCTGCACTTGGGCGAATTCCATACCATGGAACAGTCCGAAAAGCTAATCAAGTCCATGCCCGAAGACGAAGTCGTCGCCATAACGAATAAGTTATTCGGCGCAGCTAAGTTCTCGGCAGCGGTAATCGAGCCTGCAAGCAAGAAAAAGACTCAAATTCCGGTACATTTTTTCTAAAGCCCGAAATTAATTCTTATTATTTAAGAAAATAAGGCATTATTATGAGAATTTCTACCAAAGGCCGCTATGCACTGCGCGTCATGATTGACCTTGCTCAACACAGCAAGGACGAATACGTGAAATTACAGGAACTTGCCGAAAGACAGCAAATTTCTGAAAAATACCTTGAAGGCATTTTAGGTTCGCTCGTTCGCGGCAAACTGCTTACGGGCGCCCGCGGCAAAGCCGGCGGTTACAGGCTCAACTGCGATCCCGCCCAATGTAGCGTATGGCAAATCCTTTCGGTTGTAGAAACATCCGTTTCGCCCGTCGCCTGCCTTGACGAAAAGGAAAACACCTGCGAACGCGCCAACATCTGCATTACGCTCCCGGTATGGAAAGAGCTCCATTCCATGATCAAGGATTACCTGGACGGAGTCAAGCTGGACCAGTTTTTACGCAACAGTCCCAAAGCCAAGGGCAAAATTCCTGGCGGAAAGAACTGGAATTGCGGTTTATAGCGTTTAAACCGCTTTTTTTCGAACACCAGTTATAGTCTAAAGCTATTAGTAAGAAAAATGTAAGCATTTTTCTTGCATACTGCTTTATTTTCCTATTGATTTGGTGGGGTTAAAGTTCTAATTTACCACCTGTCGAACGGATTAGCCGTTCAAAGCAATTAACAAAAAAAATTCGTTCCGAACCAAAACCGGAATGACACGCGAGGAAGAGTCGCAAAGGTAGGATAGCCTATGAGTTGTCGAATGTGTAACAGAACTGAACCGTCCTGGAAAAGCCAGGCATAAAAAACAACAAACCATTTAACGTCCCACCGCGGACAACAATCAAAAAAGGAATTTATACAATGACTACACAGAACAAGCTCCATTTCGAAACTCTCCAGGTTCACGTTGGCCAGGAACATGCAGATCCCACAACCGATTCTCGCGCAGTTCCCATCTACCAGACCACTTCCTACGTGTTCCATAGCGCTCAGCATGCCGCCGACCGTTTCGCCCTGAAGGACGCCGGTAACGTCTATGGCCGTATCAACAACTCTACGCAGGGCGTGCTCGAAGAACGTATCGCTGCCCTCGAAGGTGGTGTTGCCGCTCTCGCCGTCGCTTCCGGTGCAGCTGCCATTACCTACGCCATTACGGCTCTCGCCCGCAAGGGTGACCACGTGGTTGCACAGCGTACGGTTTACGGCGGTACCTTCAACCTGCTGCAGCACACGCTCCGCGACTTCGGTATCGAAACGACTTTCGTTGACACCCACGACCTCAAGAGTGTCGAAGCTGCTGTCAAGAGCAACACGAAGCTCATCTTTATCGAAACGCTCGGCAACCCGCATTCCGACATCCCGGATATCGAAGCAATTTCCGAAATCGCCCACAAGAACAAGATTCCTCTGGTGATCGACAATACCTTCGGTACTCCGTATCTGATTCGTCCGCTTGAACACGGTGCCGACATCGTGGTGCATTCTGCCACTAAGTTCATCGGTGGCCATGGCACGACTCTCGGCGGCATCATCGTGGATGGTGGCAAGTTCGACTGGGCTGCATCCGGCAAGTTCCCGCAGTTCACCGAAGTGAACCCGAGCTACGGAATTCCTTTCACCGCGACGGGCGCCGCTGCTTACGTGATCTACGTTCGCACGATTCTCCTCCGCGACGAAGGTGCTGCAATTTCTCCGTTCAACGCATTCCTCCTGTTGCAGGGTGTCGAAACGCTTTCTCTCCGCCTGGATCGCCATGTGGAAAACACCAAGAAGGTTATCGAGTTCCTCACCAAGCATCCGAAGGTTACCCGCGTGAGCCATCCGAGCCTCCCGAACCATCCGGACCACGAACTTTACAAGAAGTACTTCCCGAATGGCGGCGGTTCCATTTTCACCTTCGACATCAAGGGCGGTCAGGAAGAAGCCTTCAAGTTCATTGACAACTTGAAAATTTTCAGCCTGCTTGCAAACGTTGCCGACGTGAAGAGCCTCGTGATTCACCCGTACACCACCACGCACGCCGAACTTTCTCCGGAAGAATTGGCCGCCGCCGAAATTACCCCGGCAACGATCCGCGTGTCTATCGGTACGGAACATTACGAAGACATTATCGCCGACCTTGAAAACGGTTTTGCCGCAATTTAATTGTTTGCATTGAGTTTCCAGTTCCGAGCGCGTTTTCACCATTAGGAAACGTTCATCGGACTGGATTCTTTTTTGAACGCCGCATTGGCGAAAACGGAGAGTATTAAATGATTGACTTCGAATATTATAATCCTGCAAAAATTGTTTTTGGCGAGCACAGCGAAGGAAAGCTGCGTGAACTTTTGGCTGCGTACGGCGTGAAGTCGCTCCAGCTTGTTTACAGCGGAGACTTTATCAAGACGCTCGGCATTTATGACGTGATCAAGGACGCAGTCAAGGAACTCGGAATTCGTTTTTCCGAAAACGGGAATGTGGTTCCGAACCCTTCCATTGACCTGGTGCGCGAACTCGTGAAGCAGGGCAAGGAAAACCAGGTGGACTTTGTGCTCGCGGTCGGTGGCGGAAGTTCGATTGATACGGCAAAGGCAGTGGCACTCGGCATTCCGTACGATGGCGACGTGTGGGATTTCTTTGAAAAAGGCATCTCGCCCAAGCAAGTTTTGCCGATTGGCGTGATTGCAACGACAGCCTCGAGTGGTTCCGAGACTTCGAACGCGGCAATCCTTTCGAGCGGTGAATGGAAACTCGGCTTTGAAGATGACCGGATCATTCCGAAATTTGCCATTATGAACCCGAAATACACAGTGGGCCTGCCGGCATACCAGACTTTCGTGGGAATCGCGGACGTACTTTCTCACTTGCTGGAACGCTATTTCTCTGACGAGAAAAATTCCGACACGACGGACTACCTGATTGAAGGCGCGATTCGCGCATTGCTCGTGAATGCGGACAAGCTCTTGGCAAACCAAAAGGACGTGAATGCCCGTGGTGAAATCCAGTGGCTCGCCAGTGTGGCTCACGGCGGATTCCTGGACGCAGGTCGCCGCGCGGACTGGGGTTCGCACCGAATCGAGCATGAACTTTCGGCGCAGTACAACATCACTCACGGCGAAGGCATGGCGGTGGTGACGGTTGCTTGGACCAAGTACATGGCCGAGAAAAAGCCCTGGAGGCTCGCGCTTCTGGCAAGTAGGGTTTTCGGTGTAGATTCTTTCAACTACAGCGAAACAGAACGCGCTTATATTTTGTCCGAAAAGCTTTCGGCTTTCTTCAAGAAACTGCACCTCGCAACAACCCTGGCAGAACTGAAAATCGACAACAAGGATTTTGATGTCATGGCCGCAAGAGCCGTAAGAAACGGCAATGTCGGGCATTATGTGCCTTTAGATGCAACCGCAATCAAGGACATTTTGACGTTAGCTTTGTAAATTTTAACAGGAAAAACAATTCAAAGATAAGGATTAAAACCATGTCTAAAATCTACACCTCCGCCGACCAGCTCATTGGTCACACCCCGCTCCTCGAACTCACCCATATCGAAGAAGGTCTCGGAGCCAAGATTCTTGCCAAGCTCGAATACTTTAACCCCGCCGGCTCCGTGAAGGACCGCGTGGCAAAAGCCATGCTCGATGACGCTGAAAAGAGCGGCAAGCTCAAAGCCGGCTCCGTGATTATCGAACCGACTTCGGGTAACACCGGGATCGGCCTTGCATCTGTCGCTGCAGCACGTGGCTACCGCATCATCATCGTGATGCCCGAAACCATGAGCGTAGAACGCCGCCAAATCATGAAAGCCTACGGCGCAGAACTCGTACTGACCGAAGGCGCCAAGGGCATGAAGGGCGCTATTGAAAAAGCCGATGAACTCGCCAAGGAAATTCCGAACAGCTTTATTCCGGGCCAGTTCGTGAACCCGGCCAAACCAGCCGCCCACAAGGCTACCACCGGTCCTGAAATTTGGGAAGACACCGACGGTAAGGTCGATATTTTTGTGGCCGGTGTCGGTACCGGTGGTACGGTAACCGGCGTAGGCGAATACCTCAAGTCCAAGAACCCGAACGTGAAGATTATCGCAGTCGAACCGGCTAGCTCTCCGGTGCTCTCCAAGGGTACTGCTGGCGCCCACAAGATCCAAGGCATCGGCGCAGGCTTTATTCCTGAAACCTTGAACACCAAGGTGTACGACGAAGTGATCGCTGTCGAAAACGAAGCCGCCTTCGAAGCCGGCCGTGAAATCGGCAAGAAGGAAGGCGTACTCGTTGGCATTTCTTCTGGTGCCGCCCTCTGGGCCGCCAAGGAACTCGCGAAGCGCCCGGAAAACAAGGGCAAGACGATTGTCGCACTCCTCCCGGATACCGGCGACCGTTACCTTTCTACTGCGCTCTTCGCAGAATAATTTTCACAGAATTATTACTTTATTTACAACAACGCCCATTAGAAATTATCTAATGGGTATTTTATTTATTTGTAGCGAGACAGATATTCCATCGTTAGATAAAATACAAACGGCAAGATAACAAAAGCGTCGGCCACAACCTAATAAGGCGAATGCCGCGGTCATACTTGTATGACCATGGCTGAGCCGTAAGGTTGGCGCGTGCGCCAGGATGGGCAACCTGTGTTTATTTTCTACATTTTTTTAAAATGCATTTCAAGAACATCATCTTCGATTTAGGCGGAGTCATCCTCGACATCAACATGCAAAAGGCCCTAGACGGCTTTGCCGCACTCGGGCTCACCCAAAGTGAACTCCGCTTCGATAAAGGTGAAACCGCCGACTTGATGCACCGTTACCAGCTCGGGCATTTTGCGACCGATGAATTTTGCAGACTCGTTGCTGCCAAGTGTAATCCGGGTACGACTCCCGAACAAGTCGCACTCGCCTGGAACAGCATTTGCATCGGCATTCCCGAACGAAAGCTGAACGCCATCAAAGCACTCAAGCAAAAAGCCAACGTTTACCTGCTGAGCAACACCAACGACCTTCATTGGCAATACTGCCTAGACCATTGGTTCAACGCGGGCGGAAACCGTTGCGAAGATTTTTTCAACCAAGTGTTCTTAAGCCAGGACCTGCACCTCGAAAAACCCAGCGCAAAAATTTTTGAATACGTCACCAAAACAATCGGCGCTGTCCGCGGCACAGAGGTGTCAGGCGACATAACCTCGGACACAATCTTCCTCGACGACAACATCGATAACGTAAATGCCGCAAAAAATTGCGGCATTCAAGCGGTGCAAATCACACCCGATTTCGACTGGTTCGATTACCTTAAAGCGCTTAATTAAAACGCCTGGTAAATCTTGAATATGGCGAGAATCTTTCCGATAATGGCGGGGATTCCCGGGCACAAGAAGCAGAGGATTACGCGAGTCACGCGGTTTTTCCACCAGCGCTTGACCTGCCAGATATCGTCAGTCAACGTTTCCATTTCGGACACGCGCGGCGGGCGCATGTAGACCTGCGTCAGCGCCGTAAAGAACCCGACACCAATCAGCGGTGTAAGCCCCGTAAACGGAGCCGCGATAAGCGCCACCAGAACTGTCAGCGGATGACCGCCAGCAATGATGGTACCGAGCATGGCTCCACCGCCGGTGAGCATCGCCCACTGCAGGCTGAGTTCGCCCGCCTTTTCGGCACCCGTATGCACGCCCACGGCAATAATACTTGCGATGATTGCAATAGGAATGACCCAGCCAATAATCTTCCAAATCGGAGCACTCTTCGGAATCACGCTAATGGATTCTTCGCTCGGGAGTTCTCGGTTTTCTTCAATAATCTTTGCGATACCGTTCATGTGACCGGCACCGACGACTGCTACAATCTTTTTGCCCGGAGCATTCCTGATTTTGCTCGCAAGGAACTGGTCGCGTTCGTCGATCAGCACCTGTTTGACTTCGGGGAAAGACTTTCCGAAATCCTGCATCATGGCGCTCAAGGCATCTTGCTGCTTGATTTTAGCCAAGTCTTCTTCGCTGACTTCGGTCTTGTCAAAAATACTTGCGATGAGTCCGCCCAAAAGGCTCAGTTTACGGTACCAGGGAGTGCATGCCCATGTACGCCTCAAGGTAATCTTGATGTCGCGGTCGGCAAGTACCAGTTCGGCGTTCTTTTCAGCAGCAACATTGACAGCTTCTTTAAGTTCGGAACCCGGCTTGACCCCCGTCTGAGCACCCATACGCTTTTGGTAAGACCCCAACACCAGGTTTGCGATCAACGTAGCCAGTTGTTTTTTCTTGATGACCTGTTTCAGGTCAGTCTTTTTCCAGCGGTCAGGATCCTTGATGGAATTCAGGCGGCCTTCGTCCAATTCAACACAAACCGTATCGGGGGATTCCGCCTCAATTGTTGCCCTGACCAGATCCTTGGAGGCCTGAGAAATATGGGCAGTACCAATTAGAATAAACTCTCTATCGTCTTTTCTTATGCGGCAAATGTCGGAAATTTCGTTCATCAGCATAAATGATAGCAAGAAATGACTCATAAATTGAAATTTTTTGGCCATTTTCTGTAACTTTATCAAAAAATGTTTATATTTATATGGAAATTATATTTTTCGGAGGTTTAATCCTATGAAAAAATTCTTGGCTTATTTTTCTTTGGCAGCGCTGGTTCTGACCGGCTGTGCAGGTTCTAGGTCTAATGACCCCGAGGCTCTGGATAACGCGCTCGTGGGTTTTACCTCTTGCGTGCAGGGCGCCCGCTGGCAAGAAGCTCTTGAATACGTGACCCCCAGTGAAGCTGACGCCATTGCCACTTCCGACGGCTACGAATTCAAGGACGAGTACAAGACTGCTGCTCGCCGTCTGCCTCTTTCCACCCTGCGCAGGGCCGGTCTCGAAGTTGATAGCCGCGGTCGTCTGATTGGCATCAAGGCCGCCATGGACGAAGCGAACGAACGCTACGTGATGTCCGAAGAACAGGCCAAGGTCGGCACGAACCTGAAGCAGATGGAAGACGAACGCATCAAGCGCCGCATTGAACAGGGTCAGAAGATCTTGCAGGAAGAAGAGGAAGAAGCCAACCAGGAACAGGAAGAAATCGTCTATTCCAACAAGCTGACCGACGAAGAAAAGCGCAAGTACGGCAGCACCCGCGACCTTCAGGCTCCGGAAGCTTACCAGGACGAAAACACCGAAGCTGCCGAAGAAGAAATCTACGGCGGCGACTACGAAAATCCGTAATGGGGCAAATGAAATTCTCTCTTAAATCTTTTGCTAAAACGGCGCTCCTCAAAGCGTCGTTTTTTGCAGTATTGCCTGCAGTCTTGTTTAGCTTTACCGCTTGCGACCTGGGCCCGGACCCTGCCGCAGACGGATACCGCTTTAACAGGCACTTCCACTATTATTACGTGCAGGACTGCCGTGCCGACGCATTCGGCGCTTATGACTGCGGCCCTATCCGCGTTTTAAGTCCCGCCATGGTCGTAGGTCTCAGAATCGACAGCGACGGTTTGGCCTCCCTGAATCTTGATGGCGACCGCTATTACTACCTGGAATCGGAGTATACTGAAGGCTACGACGACGTATACGGAAGTTATTTCAACTTCTACCAGGACGACGACGAGTTGACGGTCTACAAGGACGGCTACACTTTGGCCTATTGGGATAACAGAAACGGCCTTGTAACCTACTACTTTTACGAGATATATGATTGACGACGGGGCTTCAAGTTTCTAATTTTAGCCCCACTCATGAGTAATTCAGAAAATTTTGTTATCGCCCTCGATGGCGGTTCGGGTACCGGTAAAAGTACCACCGCAAAAATCGTGGCAAAGACCCTCGGCATCACTTATTTGGATACAGGCGCCATGTACCGCGCCGTGACGCTTGCAGCCCTCGATGCAGGACTTGCTGCCGAAGAAGGCCCCGCGATGGACAAATTGCTCGAAAACCTGACCCTCGGGTTCGATTCCGAAAACCACATCCTCATCAACGGTGTCTGCCGCGAAAGTGAAATCCGCGGCATGAAGGTGTCGAGCAACGTGAGCATTTACTGCGCACTCCCGTCGGTCCGCGCCGCCATGACCAAGCAGCAGCGCGAAATCGGCAAGAAGCAGAGTTGCATTCTGGATGGCCGCGACATCGGTACGGTCGTCTTCCCCGATGCGAAGTACAAGTTTTTCATGGTGACGGACGTGAAGGTCCGCGCCGAACGCCGCTACAAGGAACTCCTCGAAAAGGGAGAAAAGGTGACGCTCGAAGAAGTCCTCAACAACCTGGTCGAACGCGACCGCTTGGACTCCTCCCGCGCAAACGCCCCGTTAAAGAAAGCGGACGACGCTATTGAAATTGACACTACACACATCTCAATCCAACAACAGGTTCAAAAGATTCTCGACTACGTAGGTGTAGTGGCGTAGCCTGAATCCTTTGTTCCACAACCCAACTAAACAATATGTCTCAAAATCTCAAATTCGGTACCGCAGAAGATCTCGCTGAAATCCTCGCCGCTCAGGGCGAATGCAGCCCCGACTTCCGTAAGGCTAACGCTGACGTTTATGCCGGCATGGATTGCCTCGAACAGGGCAAGCTCGTCACCGGTAAGATTAGCCAGGTGAACGACCAGGAAGTCTTGATCGACGTGAACTACAAGTCAGAAGGTGTCATTGACCGTGCTGAATTCAAGGACACGGACTCCCTCGAAATCGGTTCCGAAATCGAAGTGTTTGTCGAAAAGCTCGAAGATGAAGACGGACGTCTCATCCTCAGCAAGCAGAAGGCCGACTTCGTTCGCGTGTGGGATCGCATCCACGCTGCATTCGAAAACAACGAAGTCGTGCGTGGTACGCTCACGAAGCGTATCAAGGGCGGTGTGGTTGTCGACCTGTTCGGCATCGACGCCTTCCTCCCGGGTTCCCAGATCGACCTCCGTCAGATCCCGGACATCAACGCCCTCATCGGTCAGGAATACGACCTCAAGGTTATCAAGGTCAACAAGGCTCGCAGGAACATCGTCGTGTCTCGCCGCGTCGTTCTCGAAGAAGAACGCAACAAGCAGCGTGGCGACGTGCTCGAAACCCTCGAAAAGGGTCAGGTCCGCAAGGGTATCGTCAAGAACATCACCGACTTCGGTGCATTCATTGACCTCGGCGGCGTAGACGGCCTCCTCCACATCACCGACATGAGCTACAAGCGCATCAACCACCCGACCGAAATGCTCCAGCTCGGCCAGGAAGTCGAAGTCATGGTTCTCGACTTCAACGACAAGAAGGAACGCATCTCTCTCGGCATGAAGCAGCTTAAGCCGCATCCGTGGAAGGACATCGCCGAACGTTATCCGGAAGGCGCTATCGTTAAGGGTAAGGTTGTTTCCATTACCGATTACGGTGCATTCGTTGAACTGGATAGCGGCGTCGAAGGCCTCATCCACGTTTCCGAAATGTCCTGGACTCAGCATGTCAAGCACCCGTCCAAGATCCTCACCGTCGGTCAGGAAGTCGAAGCTGTCGTGCTCAAGGTTGAAGAAGATGCAGAACGTATCTCTCTCGGCATGAAGCAGCTCGAATCCGATCCGTGGGATTCTATCGAAACCGAACTTCCGCCGGGTGCCCGCGTGGTTGGTGAAATCCGCAACATCGCTTCCTTCGGCGCCTTCGTCGAAATCAAGGAAGGTGTTGATGGCCTCATCCACGTTTCCGACATGTCCTGGACCAAGAAGATCACTCACCCGAACGAAATGGTCAAGAAGGGTGACAAGGTTGAATGCGTCGTGCTCGCTGTCGATAAGGAAAAGCGTCGTATTTCCCTCTCCATGAAGCACCTCACCGAAGATCCGTGGGACACCATCGATTCCACCTACCCGGTGAACAGCGAAGTGAAGGGCAAGATCGTTCGCATGCTCGACCGCGGCGTCGTGGTTGAACTCAACGACGGTATCGAAGGCTTCATCCCGGTCTCCAAGCTCACCGCTGAATACATCAAGGTTCCGGCCGATGCATTCAAGGTTGGCGACGAAGTTCCGGCTGTCGTGACCGAAATCGATCAGAACAACCGTAAGATCTTCCTCTCTGTGGTTGACTACTTCAAGAACCGTGAATCCGCCGAGCTCAAGGCTTGGATGGACTCTCACAAGCCGGGCGAATCTGGCACCACCATCGGTGAAGCTACCGCCCCGAAGAAGAAGTCTTCCAAGAAGAAGGCTGACGCTGAAGCCGAAGCTTAATTCGCTTCTGTTGTTCAAAGCATAAAGCTTAAAAAACTCCCGTGGATAAAACCACGGGAGTTTTTTGTGGTATTTGTCATCACACATTTTTGTATTTTGTCTATATGGGAAATAGGATTCAGGAATTAGATGTTCTACGCATTCTTGCAATGTTATTCGTAATCACGTTCCATTTCGGGCGCGAATATACGGCAGCAGGACTCCCCTGCTTTAATCTTTTGTACAAGACCGTCAATTACGAATTTGGAAACCTCGCCGTTACCATTTTCATTGCAATTTCTGGCGGAATACTTTATAAAAAACACGGTGTAATAGGCAAAAGCAACGGCTCTCTAAAGGATTTTTACCTCAGACGCGCAAGATCAATCTATCCGCCTTTTTGGATTCTAAGCCTTTACATTCCCCTGACAATGATTCGCCACCTGTTGAGCAACGGAAACCCCTTCTTTTTAGGCAATCCCTTTTCACTCCTGTTCACGCTTGTGGGTTTTGACGGTTACGTTAAATGCTTTGGAATAACTTCATACGTCTTTTGCGGAGACTGGTTTGTAGGCGCAATTGTACTGCTTTATTTGCTGTACCCGCTACTGGCGCGCTGTTATTCGAAACGTCCAGTACTAACGCTACTTGTGCTCACACTACTCTACGGTTTACAGTTCCTGATTCCTGCAAAATACGACGAGCTATTCAGCGGCCTTCCCGCCACACTCGCCTTAAAATTCTGCATCGGGTTCTTGCTCGTCCAAAATCTGGAACGCCTAAAGGACTGGCGCATCGCCCTAACAGGCGCCCTTTTATTCCTTGGACTTTCTTTCGTCGACATTCCCGGCCGATTCAAGGCAGATCTTTTAGGAACTATTGCCGCATACGCCCTATTCGCTGTAGCTTTCTACATCGCCCCGCACGTGCTACAATTCAAAGCGATGAGCAAGTCCATTCAAATACTAGTCCCTCTCTCGTACTGCGTATTCCTCGTGCAGCATGTAGGAATCGTCTGGGTTCAAACCGCCTTCATCAAAATCTTTGACAAAATGCACTGGGACTTTACCGAGTGGAAAAACTTAGCCCTGCTCGCCTGCACCACGGTCGCCATCACGCTTGCAGCCTGGATATTGAAGCGGATTAGCGATTGGGTTACGGAACGGGTTTTGAAATTTCTATCTTAGGGAGCATGAACCTCGCTGGAAAGAAAATTCTTCTCGGAGTCTCGGGCGGCATTGCCGTGTACAAGAGCTGCGAGCTGTTGCGCTTGTTGCAAAAGAAGGGCGCAGAAGTACGCGTGTGCATGACTGACGCGGCAACCGAATTCGTGGCACCGCTGACTTTCGCAAGCCTTAGCAAGTGCCCCGTATACCTGAAGAACGGCGCCGTCGAGGCGCGCCCTTTCCAGCATATTGATTTTCCGCGCTGGGCCGACCTCTATTTGGTGGTGCCCGCGACCGCGAACATCATCGGGAAATTCGCCTGCGGTATCGCCGACGATCCGGTGAGCCTTTGCTTTATGAGCTGCACGTGCCCGCGCGTGATTGCGCCCGCGATGAATGTGGCGATGTACAATTCGCCGGCGGTAAAGCGCAACTTCGAGATTTTGCGCGGCTTTGAAGACACGACCGTGCTGGAATCGCCTGCGGGTGAACTCGCCTGTGGTGAAGTCGGACAAGGTCGCCTAATGGAACCTGCAGAAATCGTGAAGTGGTTGGAAGGGGCAAGCCTGCCCCTCGCTGCAGCCGCCTGCGCGGCTTCCGCTACCCCATCGCCTAGGGGCTCGGCCCCTAAAACCCCCGTGCCGGCTGTTCCTGTCGCTGTCGATGTTCCGCCGACACAAGACGCAAGCCTTCCCGGCTACGGCAAGAAGGTGCTTTTAACCGCAGGCCGTACCGAAGAAGCGATTGACCCGGTACGCTACATTAGCAATCGCAGTAGCGGCAAGACTGCGGTGGCACTAGCCTCGGTGTTCTACGCCAACGGCTTCGAAGTCGAAGTGGTCGCAGGCCCGATGGAAGCGGCGTTCCCGGGCGGCGTGAAAGTGACCCGCGTGAAAAGCGCCCGGGACATGCACGACGCCGTGATGGAACGGTTAGATTCTGCGGACGCCGTCGTGCATTGCGCGGCGGTAGCGGACTACCGCCCCGCCCACGCCGCTGACGAAAAAATCAAGGATAGCCGCAGCCAGCTCTCGATTGAACTTGTACCGAATCCGAACATTCTCCGCGACTGCACCGCCGCCCGCAAGGCTCGCACCGATTCCACATCGGGAACCGCCGCGCATAAGCAGGTAATTGTCGGATTCGCGCTTGAAACTGACCACTTCGAAGAACATGCCGCAGAAAAACTTGAAAAGAGCGGCGCCGACGCACTTCTGTTAAATGCGCCCGTGGCAGCCGATTCCGGCTTTGGCCGCGACTGCGTACGCTTCGCCCTGGTGGAGCGTGGCAAGGCCGTTCCACCGCTCGCCATGGGCGAGAAGGTCGATTTGGCCGAGACGATTTTGAACTTTTGCCTGGAGCGCCTGAATGGCTGACGAATTTGACTTTAGCGAACTGCGCAACTACCTTTCAGGACAAATCGACCTGGGCGAAGCTGAACTCTTGTTAGACGAGCCGTGGACGCTCACGCGCAAGCCCGCTGTTCCTGGTGCGCCCGCCGCTCGCCCGGCTCCCGCAGTACCACCTGCAGCACACCCCGTTCCGCCGACTCCGGCCACAGCTCGCCCAGTACCGCGCAACCTGCCGCCCCAATTCCCGAACAGCCCGGCACCCGGCGCATCCAGCGCACCCGCAGATTCTGCGCAGGCCCCGATTCCGGACACCACCGGATTTGCACCTTCGCTCTTCGGCGCCGTCGATGCCAAGGCAAACGCCATTCCGGCAGCCAACATGCCGACCGCACGCACTGTCAAGCGCAGTGCCCACGCCTTTGAATCTGCCGAGACCCTTGACGCATTCTACGAATCCATCAAGGGCGAAGCCATGTACGCCAAGGAAGCGGCCCTCGCCCGCTACGTAGGCCCCGCGAAGCCGAAATTGCTTTTCCTGCTCCCCGCCATTAAAATGGCCGAGGCCGCAAACATTTCTACAACAAGCACCGACGCCTTCTTCGGAACACCCGTTGGCGAAATGCTTTCGCGCCTTTTCGCAAGCTTAAGCATCAATCAGAACGACATCGGCATCACGTACTTTTTCAAGTCTACCGAACGCCCGCTCGCGCCGCTTTTGGAAGCGCTACTCCGCAAGATGCTCGCCAAGGAACTAGCCTTCATTCAACCCGAAATCATGGTGACCTTCGGCCAGCCGCTGTTCTATCAGGTGTTCAGCAAGGGCAAGAATTTCGACGACAACGCCGGCACCGCCATGGATTTTTCTGGCACCAAGAGCGTTGCGCTCGTAGACCCCTACCTCATGGTCAACGACAAGCAAATGAAATGGCTCACTTGGAAGGTTCACATCCCGCGCAGTGGGCTTTTCACTGTCGCGGCGAAGTAGTTTTCAGCAGAATAATTACACTTCAATCAGTGTTGCCACAAGGCAGCTGTCTTTGGTGTAGCCAGATCCTACGAAATCGACATCCTGCGACTTGTTCCAAAGTGTTTTGGCGCTCGAGTGAACAGACGCCACCGCAGCGAGCGCATCGCGCGAGAATTTAGACAAATTAAATTCGCTGTAGTTGGAACTCACCATAAATAGGCCACCCTTGTTGAGAAGCGTGGCGCAATCGGCCACCAGCGGCATCAGGTGTTCGCGCACGTTAAAGTTCTTGCCCTTGAAGCGAGCAAAGCTCGGCGGGTCGAGCACGATGGCATCGAACTTGAGGCCTTTCTTTTGCGCCCAGTGAACGTATTCAACGGCATTGCCTCTGAAGAATTCGCCCTGCTTGGGTTCGAGGCCGTTAAGCGCGTAGTTTTCGCGGCCCTTGTCCAAAATCTTCGCGCTGATGTCGGCGTTCGTCGAAATCTCTGCACCGCCCAAGCGGCCGTGCACCGAGAAGGCGCAAGTGTAGCTGAACAAGTTGAGCATACGGCGATCGGCCGCGCGCTCGCCCATTTCCAGGCGAATGTGGCGCATATCCAGAAACAGCCCCGGATTCACCGTATCGAGCAAATCGATGTGGAACTTTGCCGTACCTTCGCGGACAACACCTACAGAATCTTCCGCGCGCCCCACCGCCACTTCCATCGGCGGATTCTCCAGTGACTTGCCGGAACGCGAAAGGCGTTCCTTTACAACGAGGCAAACCGGTGCGAACTTTTCTGCTACGGCAGCGACGACGGCATATTTTTCGCGGAGCAGTTCATCACCGAAAAATTGAATCTGGTAACGGTCACCGAACTTGTCTAGCGTCATGCCGGGGAAACCGTCCGGCGCCCCGTTCACAATGCGAAAAGCCTCCGTCGTTTCGAACAACGGAGCGCGCTTATTAAAAGCCGCATCTAATTTTTCGACAAAATTCATAAACAAGGTTTCAGATTACAAATGTGAAATGTAGAATTTCTCATTTCACACTCCACACTTCTTACTTCCGACTACTTGTCCATGCTCTTGATTTGGTCCACGAATTCGCCGACTTCCTTGAATTCGCGGTAAATCGATGCAAAACGTACGTAAGCCACCGGATCCAGTTTCTTGAGCTCCTGCATCACCAAGTTGCCAATCTGTTCGTAACTGACTTCGGCATTTTCAGAGAGAGTCAACGCGTTTTCCACGTTAGTCGCCAACTGTTCAATTTCAGCTACTGAAACAGGACGTTTCTTGCACGAGTTCATAATCCCGCGCAAAAGCTTTTCACGCTGGAACGGTTCATGCTCGCCGCTGCGCTTAATCACGGTCAGCGGCTGCACTTCGATGTACTCGCGGGTGGTAAAACGACGGCCACATTCGCAGCATTCACGACGGCGACGGATAGACGAACCGCTCACGCGGCTGTCCACCACTTTGTCGTTATCTTTCTTGCAGAATGGGCAAATCATCTTGAACCCTAGTTGAACTTCTTGAATTCAGCGACATTTGCCTTGAATTCAGCGAGGTATTCCTTCGCAGCGGCCACGACGGCTTCCGGAGTGTAACCGAATTCCTTCTCGAGCACGCCTGCCGGAGCAGAGGCGCCAAAGCGTTCGAGACCGGAGACCTTGCCGAAGCCACCCACGACCTGGGCGAACAGAAGCGGAAGGCCGCTGGACTTTGCAAACACCGGAGTCCAAGGAACGATGATGGAATCGCGGTAAGCCTTGTCCTGAGCCATGAAGAGGGCCGGGCTGATCATGGAGACCACGCGGACCTTGAGGCCTTCGCCACGGAGGATTTCGGCGGCGTCGTGAGTCAGGAGCACGTCGGAACCATTAGACACGAAGGTCAGGTCCGGGCGTGCGGAACCACAATTGTCGCTCACGATGTAGGCTCCCTTGCGGCAAGCCTTGGAAGCTTCGTAGCGTTTGTCACCGGGGAGCGTCTTCACATTCTGGCGGGTAAGGATAATCGCTGTCGGGCGATCGTTGTTTTCAAAAGCCATTTCCCAGGCGGTCACGGTTTCGAAAGCGTCGGCCGGACGGAGCACCAGCATTTCGGACTTGCCGTCTTCGCGCTTCAAGCCTTCGAGCAAACGGATCTGGGTTTCGTGTTCAATCGGCTGATGCGTCGGGCCGTCTTCGCCCACGCGGAAGCTGTCATGCGTGTACATGAACTTGACCGGGAGTTTCATGAGGGCAGCCATACGGATCGCCGGCTTCATGAAGTCGCTGAACACGAAGAATGTAGCACAAATCGGATAGAGGCCGCCGTGCAGCGCGATACCGCAGCAGATGGCGCCCATGGTCAGTTCGGCAACGCCCACCTGAACAAAGGCGCCCTTGAAGTCGCCTGCGCGGAAGATGCCGGTCTTGTTGAGGAAGGCCTGGGTGTTGTCGGAGTTGGAAAGGTCAGCGGAGCTGCAGATGCAGTTCTTCACGTTTTCGGCGAGGTAGCCGAGCACGGTACCGGAAGTCACGCGAGTAGCGACACCTTCCTTGAGTTCGAGGCCAGAAAGGTCGATCTTCGGAGCCTTGCCCGAGAGCCATTCCTTGAGGGAGGCAGCCTTTTCCGGGTTCTTGGCATCCCAAGCGGCCTTTGCCTTCTTCCATTCGGCGACCTGCTTGCGGAGTTCTTCCTTGCGTGCTTCGAAACCAGCCTTCACGTCGTCAAAAATCTTGAATGCATCGGCCGGATCACCGCCGAGGTTCTTCACCGTTGCGTCGGTAGAGGCGCCAGCGGCGTTCAGCGGCTGACCGTGAGTAGAAACGGCACCTTCGAAGCTCTTGCCGTCTTCGGCGATGGCTCCCTTCGCCATGGTGGTGTGACCGATGATGATGGTCGGCTTTTCGGTTTCGGCCCAAGCGGCCTTGAAAGCCTTGCGGAGTTCTGCAATGTTGTGACCGTCTGCCACGTCAATCACGCGGAAGCCCCATGCTTCGTACTGACCAGCCAAGTCGTGGCTCATCACGTCTTCAACCTTGCAAGAGAGCTGCACCTGGTTGGCATCGTAGAAGAAAATGAGGTTCGAAAGCTTGAGGTGACCGGCAATACGGCCCACGCCGTAAGCGATTTCTTCTTCAAGGCCACCGTCAGACACGAGGCATACGACCTTGTGCTGCAAAATGTCGCCAAAGCGTTCGACCATGAAGCGTTCGGCAATCGCATTACCGAGGGCTACGGCATGACCGATACCGAGCGGACCCGAGGAGTTTTCGATGCCGAGGGCGACATCCACTTCGGGGTGACCCGGAGTGCGGGAGCCGAGCTGGCGGAAATTCTTGAGGTCATCCATCGAGAGGTTGCCGAGCATGGCAAGTTCGCCGTACAGGAGCGCGGACATGTGGCCCGGATCCATAAAGAAGCGGTCGCGGGCTTCCCAGTAGGGATTTTCGGGGTCAAAACGGAGAAATTCCGAATAGAGGAGCGTAATGGCGTCTGCTGCGCCCATGGCTCCACCCGGGTGTCCGGACTTTGCCTTCTGCACCATGGCAGCGGAAAGGATTCGAATGTTGTCAGCCGCTTTTGTAACCAACGCGTCTTGCACTTTTTTAACCTCTCTTTAGAATTAAGCGCCCCAAATTTAGTTTTTTTTTACCACCCTCACAAGGCAGGCTGACAGAAAACACCTTATAATCTCCTTATAATTAACGAAAAAGAGTGAAAAATGTTTTACCAAATCTCCAAGAATAAAAGGCCATTTAATAACTATTTTTGGGACAGGAAAAACAAAGGTATCTTAAAATGCTAAAAAATATTTACAAATTTTGCTTCATCACCTTGGCAGGTCTTGTTGGAACGGCCAACGCCCTTGAAATCCGTCCCTTCTTCGAACTCCTTTTCCCCACTAAAGTCAATATCAATACAGATCATGCGGGAAAAGATTCTGACAAAAAGATGGATTCCGACTTGCAGTACATGGGCGGTTCCGAAGTTTTGTTCACTCCCGAAATTCCTATCCGCTACGGTTTCGGTCTCGGCGTGAAGTCTGCCCAGCAAAAGGGAAGCACCATTATCACTCCGGCCATGCTCCCGATTTGGGGCGTCATCACCTACGACCCCCTGAAGTTCAAGTACAAAGTTTCCCCGTACCTCGTCGCCAGAGTCGGTGCCCAGGTACCTCTCGCCACCAACGGAAACTGGTGGGAAAAGCCGTTTAACTACACCGTGTCCGGCGGCCTTGGCGTCATCGTTCCTTTCGACATCGGCGTCGAAGTCATTTACGACTATACTTCGGTACTCAAGTCCTTCAAGAGCCTCGACACCAAGTACCGTGTTTCTTCTGGCCGCGTAGGCATCGTGCTCTCCAAGGGCTTCAACCTCGGCGGCGAAAGCACCCCGAAGAAGGCCGAAGAACCCACTTACGACGCTTCTGCCTTCTCGACCGAATCCACCGAAGAAAAGCAAGAAGAAACCCAGGAAACCTCCGGTTTCGACTACTCCGGCGGAGCTTATGACTCTTCTGAACCCGATACAACGGCAACCACCTCCGAAACCGATTACGGTTACGGCTATGGCGCTTCCGAAGAAACTCCTTCTGAAACAACCGAAGACTCTACAAGCGCCCCTGCAGCAGAAGAAACCCCGGCCGAAGAAATCGCCGCAGAAGCCCCCGCTGAACCTGAAGCCGTCGCAGAACCCGAACCGGAGCCCGAACCCGAAGTAGCCCCGGAACCCAAACCTGTCGCAAAGAAGACCACCAAGAAGTCCTCGAAGAAGTCCAAGAAGTCTTCCAAGAAATCTTCGAAGAAGTCCAGCAAAAAGAGCAAAAAGAAGAAGTAATGCTCACACAAAAATGAAATCGGAATAATTCCAAACGAACTAGGCGCCCTTGGGCGCCTTCATTATTTATATTTATAAAATGAAAGCTTTCATTATTGGACTTTTGAAGAATCTCGCCCATCCGGGAACCATTATCGGCCTTGTCGTATCAATTGCAATTCCGTTCCTGATTTACCTGGGTCCCAATATCGGGCACAAAGATACCATCAAGAATCTTGACCTGTACCTGCCGCTCCCGCTATTTATTATTCAGCTGATTGCAGCCATTGCCATTTTTGCGCTCCTGCATAAGGATTTCAGGGAATGGATCAAGGGAATTCTCCCCGAAAAGAAGATTTCCATTTTGATGCTCGCCTTTACCGCCGCGATTACGATTTTCGCCGGCACCCAGATCGAGGCCCGCCACCGCGTGCAAAGCGACGAAAGCGTGTTCATGTCGGTTGCCCAGAACATGTATTACAACCAGGAATCGGGCACCTGCAACCAGGGATACTTCGATAACGGCAAACTGAATTGCGTCGGTAAGTCTAATAGTTTCAAGACTAAAGGTCTCGCGTTCTTGTACCTGCTGGGCATGCCGCTCTTAGGTAACGACCTGCACTGGATTTTCCATATGGAACTCCTGATGCTCCCGCTCGCGGTATTGCTCATGTTCCTCGCGATTGTCGCCTGGACAAGGATGCCGCTCCTAGCCTTCTTTGCAGCACTCCTTACGGCATTACAACCTACGGTCTTGTTCCAGTTCCGCGCCATGTCGGTGGAACCACTCTACATTTTCCTTTCTGCCCTTTCGCTGCTGATTTTCAAGTGGGCCTACGACCGCAACACCCTAAAGCATTGGGCATTGTTGGCCCTCTCGCTTGCCTTCTTCGCACAGACCCGCCAAGAAACCGCCTTTTGCCTATTCGCCTTCATCTTGTTCGCCCTCCCCAAACTTTTGGACAGCAAGAGCGCCAAGGCTCCCACCTTTTTTGTGACGCTTTCTCTGTTCTCGGTCCCGGCACTTTTGACCATCAGCTACTTCCAGGGCTTTGGTTTCCAGGGTGGAGAATTCGAGGCCCACGGCCACTTCCTAGAAGACCTCAGCCGAAACTGGACCGAAATGACCAAGCCGCTCACCAAGAACGGCGAACTAGAAAACCCGTTCCTCACTTACTTTAATTACCTGTTCATCATCGGTGCCATTTACCTGGTGGCCCGCGCCATTTGGGGCGCCAAGAAGAAGGAATACTTCTACCTCGAAATTCTCGCCTTCTTGCTTCTGTACCACATTCAGACTTACGTGATTCTCGAAAACGTCTCGGGCGATTTTAGCATCCAAATCAACCAGCGTTACAGTTTGGTCATGTTGCCGTCGATGGCTTTTGTTGGCGCCCTCCCGGTAACCCACTTGGTAAAGCTGCTGATTGATTCCATGAGCGGCAAAGACGCCAAGCAGAATGCGATGACCGCCGCCCTGATTACGCTCATTGCAGGCCTTATCTTTACCGGTTGGACCTTCCACTATAAGGAAGACTTCAACAAGAACATCATGTACAACCGCAACCACTTGACCATCGAAGAATACGAGATTCTGAGTTGGCTCAAGGAACAGCCGAAAAAGGAACGCCTGTTCATTTACGGTCGACCCTGGCATTTTATCGGTTACGGCATTTCTTCTATCCATTATGACCGCGCCCGTCAAATGAGTTCCCTTGACCTCAAGAAACTCATCGACAAATACCAAGGCGAAGTCTATTACATTCGCGGCCTCGACTGTTGGGACAGCCAGACCTACCACAAGAAGGCGGTGGAGCATCGCATTGCCACCACCTGCGACGTGTTTGAACGCGACATGGATTTGGAAGGCGTCAAGAACATTCTGATTACCAACAACTACTGGGTGCAAATCGCGAAGTTCAATGGCCGCAAGGAATTCAATCCGCAAAAAATCATTGCTGCAAGCGACCTTGAATTGAATAATTTCTCCGAGGATTCCACCAAGCAATCTCTCTTTTATCGATTCAACTTGAACGAAACCGCAGCTATTGCAAACCAGTGGGACTACACTATTCTCTTTAACGGCGATACCCTGGTACACTCCCCCTACACCAACGGGAGCTTCAGCGGAAACATCGCAGAGGACCGCTTGTTGCCCGGCTACAACCAGGTGCAATACATGGTGCAAAACCGCGAAAACGGCAAGCTCATGGCCGACATTTCCAAGTTCTACTTCAACAAGGCAACCGGCGCAGTGCCGCTTGTAGAATTCCCCTACGAGAGCCACAAGCAGGCCTGGGGTAAGCTCCACAAGAATACTTCGCTCGAAGGCAACACCTTCAAAGTGGGCGGCAGATACTACAACGAAGGTTTTGGCACGCACGCTTCCTCTGAAACCACCTTCAATCTTGAAGGTAAATTCAAGACTTTCAAAATGGGTTTTGGTCTCGACGAAGAATCGCTCTGCAGTGACGGAGTCCAACTGCAAATCATTGCAGACGGGGTCATCCTTTTCGATAGTGGCCGTTTCGGTCTCGGCAAATTGAAAACAGCCGAAGTCAGCGTCGAAAACAAGCAAACCCTTACCATCAAGACCAATTCCCTTGAAGATATGGACTGCGACCATGTCGATATCATCAACCCCGCGCTTATTCCCTAGGTAGATTATGCTGTTATCTGTAATCATTCCTGTTTTCAACGAAGAAGAAATCGTCGCCGAAACCTACCGCGTTCTCGAAGAAGAACTCAAGGATGTCGAGCACGAACTCATCTTTGTAAACGATGGTTCCAAGGACAAGACCCGCGAAATCGTTGAATCGCTTTTGCCCCAGAATCCGAACAACAAGATTATCAACTTCAGCCGCAATTTCGGTCACCAGGCCGCCTTCAGCGCAGGCCTCGATCATTCTACCGGCGATGCCGTGGTAATCATTGACGGTGACTTGCAGGATCCGCCAAGCCTGATTCACGAAATGCTCGAAAAATGGCGCGAAGGTTACCAGGTGGTTTACGCACAACGCAACAAGCGCAAAGGCGAAACCATTTTCAAGCGCTTTACCGCCTTCTGTTTCTACCGCCTGATCGGCAAACTCACGAGCATCGACATTCCGCCTGACACGGGCGACTTCCGCCTCATGGACCGCTGCGTCGTGAACCAGCTCACGAACCTGCCTGAACGCAGCCGATTCTTGCGCGGGCTCGTCTGCTGGGTCGGTTTCAAGAAGATTGGCGTCAAGTACGACCGCGCCGAACGTACCGCAGGCACCTCCAAGTACCCACTCAAGAAGATGGTGCGCCTCGCCCTCGACGGCATTACCGGATTCAGTTCTGCGCCGCTCAAAATCAGTTTCTATGCGGGATTGTTCGCGACTGTCGTCGGCCTCGGCGTGTTGATTTGGTCAATTCTCGAAAAATTTCTCAGCCCCGCCACGACGGTTCCCGGCTGGGCATCCCTCATGACCGCCATCGTTTTCTTTAGCGGCGTGCAGCTCATGTCCATTGGCATCATGGGTGAATATATCGGTCGCATTTACGACGAAGTCAAACAGCGTCCGCTTTACATTGAAGATAAGAAGTAGAAAGTAGACTGTAGGAAGTTTTTATGAAGAACAAACTTTTTGTGATGAGTGCCGCTAGCGGCGCAGGCAAGACCACCCTCAAGGATTTGGTCATCAAGGATTTTCCGGACATCAAGTATTCTATTTCGGCAACCACCCGCAAACCGCGCGAAGGCGAAGTCGACGGAGTCCATTATTTCTTCAAGACGAAAGAAGAATTCGAAAAGCTCATCAAGGAAGATGGCTTGATCGAATGGAACGAAGTCCACGGCAATTACTACGGTACGCCCAAGAGCTTTGTCGAGCATACTCTCGCCGAAGGCAACCGCGTGTTGTTCGACCTCGACGTTTTCGGCAAAGTGAATTTTGACAAGGTCTACCCCGACGCTACGGGCATTCTGATTTTGCCGCCGAGCGAAGAAGAACTTGAAAAGCGTCTTCGCGGACGCGGTACCGACAGCGAAGAAGTGATTCAGCTCCGCCTTGCAAACGCCAAGAAAGAAATGGAATTTGCAAAGACAAAGGGCAAGTACGAATACGTCATCATCAACGACGACTTGCAGCGCGCCGCAGAAGAACTCAGAAACATCCTGAAGAAAAAAGACTAAACCTTGATGCTCGCTCTTTTGAGGCGATCATTCAAGGCCATGCCGACGCCGACATTCGGAATCGGGTCTACCAGAATCAAGTCGTACTTGGGGTCGTCCAAGTCGTGCATGTAGGCGTACAGCTTGGCTGTCGCCTCTAGCATATTGCCCGATTCCGACAGATTCAACGTCGCAGGAATCACGCCGGGGTGATTGCCGAAGGCAATCCGCACGCAGTGTTCCGGAAGCGTAAAGCCAGCAGGAATTTCACCATAGAGCAGCGGAACCTGCGGGCGGTAGTGCGTATCGCACTGCCCCGGCGCTAGCATAGCTTGCCCCGGCTTAGAGGTCGATTCCTTAATTTTCACATCACCGATGACTTTTGCAATCATCTCGGGCGTTACAGCACCCGGGCGAAGCACCGTCGGCTCGCCCACCAGCGACACAATCGTACTTTCCACGCCCACGTCGCAGGGGCCACCATCCACGATGCCCGCAAGGCCGCGGTCGGCGAGCTGAGCAGCCACATGTTCCGCCGTCGTCGGGCTCACATGCTTGAACAAGTTCGCACTCGGAGCCGCAAGAGGCACGCCGGCCTTCCAAATAATTTCTTGCGCCACCGGGTGGCTCGGAAACCTCACCGCTACAGACGGGAGCCCGCTGGTACACAAATCCGGAATGCATTCCTTCTTGGGTAGAATCATCGTCATCGGGCCCGGCCAATAGGCCTTCGCCAACGCATACGCCGCATCGGGAATATTTTCGGCAACATCAGCCAACTGCGAAATTTCGCAAATGTGAACAATCAGCGGATCAAAAGTCGGGCGTTCCTTAATCGCAAAAATCTGCGCCAGGGCCGACGGCAAATAAGCATTACCCGCAAGGCCGTAAACAGTCTCGGTCGGAATCGCAACCACCTGTCCATCGTGGAGCAGGCGCGCGGCATCGTCAATACTTGTCCAAGGAGGAAATTGCATTTTCAATTCAGAATTAAGAATTCAGATTTCAGATTTAAAAATAGAAAAAATTCATTGTTCGCATAAAAAAAGAGAACAGCACATTGCTATCCTCTTTTTAATTATGATTTCACATTCAATAATAATTCCGAATTCAGAAATCCGGCTTCAGAACTATTATGCTTCTGCCGGAACCGCTGCAGCAGCCGGAGTTTCTTCCTTGTCCTTGCGGCCAAAGGCAAACACCTTGTCGCAAGCGGAATTGAAGCGCTGCCAGGTCTTTTCGGAATGCTCGCGAGGCACAGCACCCACTTCCTTCCACAATCGACGCAAGTGCTTCACCTTGTTCATCGAGGCACCGACAGTCTGTTCGTTCAAGTCAGTGAGCAAGTCTTCGGCCTGTTCGCAGAGCAACAGCTTTTTCTGCAAGTTGTTCTGGCGAGCCTGTTCCTGAATGTCGAGCTGATCGCGGCGGCGGGTAAAGAAGTCATCGCAGGCTTCACGGAACTTCTTGTAAAGATCCATATCTTCGATACCGCAGAATCCAAGTTCACGCCATTCCTTCTGGAGTTCACGAACCGCGTCTGCAAGCTGGTTAGAGCCTGCACTTTCGGCAAACTGGCGAACCTTATCGATCATGGCATTCTTCTTTTCCTTGATTACGTCAAGACCCTGAGCCAAGGTCGAATCGGCGTGTGCGAGGCGTTCGAGAATCTTGTTGTAAACCGTATTGTAGCGGTTGCTGATGGATTCAATCGCTTCCTTCGGAACCATGCCTGCGGCCTTCCATTCTGCTTCCACGGCCTTCAGTTCTTCAAGAGAACCCTGACCGGCAGCTTCCATAGCTTCCAGCTTTTCACACAAAGCGTTCTTGGCATCCAGATTCTTCTGTTTCGAAGCATCCATTTCTTCAAAGTGGGCGCGTTTCTTTTCAAAGAAACTGTCGCAAGCGGTACGGAAGCGATTCCAGATTTCATCGGACTTGCTCTTCGGCACAGGACCCACGGCCTTCCAAGATTCTTGGAGCTGTTTTAATTTGTTCGAAGTAACATTCCAGTCATTGGATTCCTTGAGGGCTTCAGCTTCCATGCAAAGCGCCACCTTCTTTTCGTAGTTAGCTTCGCGGTTTTCGTCTTCGGCTTTCAGGTTTTCTTTATGCTGAGCATAGTAAGCAGCAGTCGCCGCCTTAAAGCGTTCAGCAAGGGTTGCCACATTTTCCTTGGGAACCATGCCAATCGATTTCCACTGTTCCTGGATTTCCTGCATGGCCTTGTACTTGTCCTTCCAGAACATTTCCGTGTTCTTGACAAGTTCTTCAATCTTCACGCAAAGGGCTTCCTTGTCGGCCAAGTTCTTCTGGCGTTCCGCATTCATCTCTTCGATAAAGCCGGCGCAGTTTTCCTTAATCTTTTCGTAGTTGCTCTGGAAGTGGTCGCGATATTCCTGCAGCTTGGCAGCAGAGATAGGTCCGATTTCTTTCCAGCGATTCGTAATGTCTTTAAGCTTGGCAAGAACAGCCTGGCTACCTTCTTCCTTGGTCAATGCATCCATTTCAAGGAGCAGGTCATCGCGGTCCTTTTCGTTATGCCAGTTTTCCCACTGTTGCATTTCCTGGAAACGTGCAGTTGCCGCCTTGTATTCCTGCCACAAGTCGTGATACTTGAACTTGTTTTCGCCCACGATTTCTTTCCACTGCTGGTAGAATTCGCGAACCTTCTTGTTCAAGTCACGGAAATCTTCGTTTTCGTCGAGGGCCTTTACCTTTTCGATAATAGCCTTGAGCTTTTCGGAATTGGCTTCGAAACGCTTCTGGGAATCTTCTTCGTATGCAGAGATCTTGTTAGAGAGCGTGTTGCGAAGTCCGTTGTAAGACTGCAACATCGGGTCTTCGCCTTCCAACAGCGGAAGCTTTTCCCATTCACGCACAATGGCGTGCAAATGCTTCTTGGTCATGTCGTTCACGTCGGTATCAGCCAAGGCCTTAAGGCGTTCCAGCAGTTCCGGTCGCACCGATTCGTCGGTCGCTTCGGGCACGTCCACCACAACTTCTTTAACCTTACGCAAATCCTGCACCTTGAAGGTGGCATTGTTGTAGCGCTTGGTCCAAGCGGAATCCATCAGGGACTTGCTTTCGGCACATTCAGCGAGAATGGCATCCACACGTTCGGCGTTGTCTGCCACCTTGTTTTCAGAAATCAATGTTTCGAGTTCTTCAAGAGCCGCCGTGAGAGAGGCAATCTTTGCCTGCTTTTCGGCTTCGGCCTTTTCGGCAGCGATGCGTGCGGCATCGGCTTCGTCGCAGAACTTCTTGAAGCTTGCATAGACTTCGTCAATCGTCGCCTGCTTGTCGCCCATGCCAAGCTTTGCGGCTTCTTCCATCAAAGATTCAAACTGAGCCTTGACAGAGAGGGGTTCCTTCTGCGCAGCCAAGAAATGAGCTTGCTGTACAAGAGCTTCGCGCTTGCTTGCCAAGAGTTCGGCCGCCTTCTTACCGTTGTCTTCAGCTTCTTTTCTTGCACGGATTCGTTCACTTGCAGCCTTACGAACTTCGGGCTGCCTGGAGTTCTTTGCGATATCCTGGAGCAAGGAGTCGGAGGTCACCTTGCGTGCAGCGGACATAGCGATGTCTTCATCCAAGTCGCGGTTAGCGGCAAGGGCCAGGACCGACTGCTTGGTACAAATCTTTACGAGTTCGGCACGAACGAGACCTGCGGTGTTCACACCCTTGAGCAAGTCTTCGGCATAGTGCGTATCCTTAAGGTCTTGCAGATAAGCGAGATCCTCGGCACTCGGTTGAGCCTCGGTTTTAAGTTTCTTGACCACTTCTTCCAAATAACGAGTCTTAGCCGTGCGCTTCACATCTTCGTCGGAATCACGTTCTGAAATCTTTTTCAGAGTAGCAATGATGGACAACTTCTTTACGGCTGCAATCCTTACAGAAGCATCGGTATCGGACTCGGCAATACGTTCCAGGACATCCTGGTTGTCCGCACCCAATTCAGCGATTGCTTCCAGTCGCTTTTCGGGGTTGGAATTTTGCCACTTCGGTTTAAAGGCGTCAAATAAGCTCATAGAGATCTCCAATAGTATGGCAACTCCCAAAGGGGATTTGCATACTATAATCTAACAAAAAAAGTTTTTTGAAACAAAAAAGATTGTAAAATAGGCGCTTTTTGCGGTATTAACTATCTTTTAGCCCGTGACAAAACGAATCCCAAAACTTAGCGCCCCCGAAGAGATTCATCAGAAGCTCAAATCCGAATTGTTAACGGATTTTTGCGAAGTGTACATTCCCATGGCGCCCGACGTATACACCTACGGAGTGCCCGCCGGAGTAAGCCTTTGCCGCGGAGACGTTGTATGGGTTCAGTTTGCCACCCGTAAAAAGCCGACCCTCGCCGTGGTCGCACGCGTCCACCAGGACCGCCCCAAGTTTGATGTGCGCCCCGCTTACCCGCACCAGTCCGGCTACCGCTTTAGCGAACGTTATATGGAATCGCTCGAATGGACGGCGCGGTATTACATTAGTACCCCCATGAAGGCGCTATTCGTCTTCTGGCCCGCCGATTTCGAGAAGTACCTGGACGCACTCGCCGCAGACAGTAGACAGTCGGAAGTAGACAGTAGACAGTCTACCCCAGTAGCGCCGGCGTTGACTCCCGAACAAACTAACGCATTCAATACGCTCTGCGAAGAATTGGACAAAGACGGATTTCGAGGCGTATTGCTTCACGGCGTTACAGGTTCGGGAAAGACCCGCGTTTACCAGGAGCTCGCCCGCGAAGCCTTGAAGCGCCAGAAGAAAGTTTTAATCCTCGTGCCCGAAATCGGGCTCACGCCGCAAACGCGCAAGCGCTTCGAAGATTTCCTGCAAGTCCCGATTGTGGTTTTGCATTCCGCACTTTCGGCGCCCAAGAAACGCGAAGGCTACGTCTCGATTTTGAAGGGCGACGCACAGGTGGTTCTCGGCACCCGCAGCGCAATTCTTGCGCCGTTCGATTTCGACCTCGTGATTCTCGACGAAGAACACGATTCCTCTTTCAAGCAGCAGGACCCGGCGCCGCGTTACCATACCCGCGAAATGGCATTCCACTTGGCGTACAAGTACGGCGCCCTCGTGGTGCTAGGTAGTGCCACGCCGAGTCTTGAAACATTCAACAACGCGAAAGCGAACAACTTAAAGACGGTTACGCTCAAGGAACGCGCCACACAGGCGCCGCTTCCGAAGGTACAAATTGTCGACATGGGCAAGATGCGCCAGCAAAAGGGCATTCTCTTGTCGCCCGCGCTCCGCGAAGCATTGACCGATTGCATCGAACGTGGCGATCAGGCGATTATCCTCATGAACCGCCGCGGATTTTCGAAGATGCGCGTGTGTACCGAATGTGGCGAAACGCTTTACTGCAAACACTGTCATATTCCACTAGTGTACCATAAGCAATACCGCTCGCTCATGTGCCACTACTGCGCCGCCCTTTACCCGGTGAACACACCGTGTAGCGCCTGCGGCGCCGAAACTTACGAGTTTGTGGGCGGCGCGATCGAGATGCTCGAAGACGAAATCAAGGAATGGATTCCGAATGCGAAAGTGATTCGCATGGACCGCGACACCACGCAGAATGTAGGCGCGAGCGAAAAAATTCTCGATGCGTTCCGCAATCGCGAATACAATGTTCTGATTGGAACGCAGATGGTCGCCAAGGGCCACGACTTCCCGGGTGTGCAATTAGTCGGGGTCGTTGGCGCCGATAGCGGGCTTGGCATTCCCGATTTCCGCTCTACCGAAAGACTTTTCCAACTGCTGAGCCAGACTGCAGGGCGCGCGGGTCGCGCCGGCGGCGAAGGCCTGGTACTTATCCAGACACTCAAGCCGTCTGAACCCGTGATGCAGTTCGCCGTGAACCACGACTTCATCGGATTTGCCAACAAGGAAATGGAAGACCGACGCGCCGCCTTCTACCCGCCCTTCTGCAAACTCGTCGAAATCAGCTGCGGCAGCCGCGACGAAGATCTTTTGCGCCACACCATGGAGCGCCTGGAATCACTTCTGCGCGCCGACAAGAAACTCATGGTGCTCGGCCCTGTGGACGCCTTCGTGCCCGTCGTGCAAAACGTACATTGGGCAAAGTTCTACATCAAGACTCAAGACCTCGCCCCCATGCGCAAAATTCTGCACCCCATCATCAACGGCGCCA
This sequence comes from Fibrobacter sp. UWB15, assembly GCF_900177705.1. NCBI lineage: Bacteria > Pseudomonadati > Fibrobacterota > Fibrobacteria > Fibrobacterales > Fibrobacteraceae > Fibrobacter > Fibrobacter sp. UWB15. The sequence goes on along the minus strand of NZ_FXBA01000006.1, from coordinate 97,473 downwards.
AGCCCTGGGTGCAAAACGTAGAGATTAAAGTCGAGATTGAATAATTATAGTGGGAACTTCGGGTAGTTTTCGCGTACATATTTGCTGGGGTAAGCATTAAAATGCCACCACTCGCTGCCGAGCGGCACCCAGCCCGCCCCCTTCATAATCTTGCGGAGCTTGTTGCGGTTATCCACTTGTTCCTGCGTAAGCCTGCCGCTCTTTAAAGCTTCCGCTTCGCCGACTTCGCCCGCGCAGCGTTCAAAAGAATCAAAGTCCGTGCCCATGTCAAGCAAGTTGCCATCGGCATCGGTAATGCTCAAATCCAGCGCCAAGCCAAAGTTATGGAGCCCGCCCGTGGCCGGCGAAGACACATATGCCGAATAAGGCGTTCCGCGCACAGTCTTTCGCAAAGCCTCCTGCGCATACAGCGGCCGCGACGCATCAAAAATCACAAGCTCGGAACCCGGCATTTCACGTTCCATAATTTTCACAGCCTTGCGGAGTTTTGCCGCGGCATCTTTATGCACAAAGGCTCGCTGCACGCCACAGTACAAATCATGCCCCGTCACGTTCTCGAAGGTGGCGTAGCGCAAGTCCATACGCACACCCTTCAGGCGAGTGATTTCTACCATGTTGGAATCGTTCGTGGCAAATTCAATCCACTTCTTTACCGAAGAACAATAGCGCAAGGGCTTTCCGGGCCTAGGCGGCACAAACAGGGAATCCGTCTCATGCGCAAAGCAAAACGACCCCCAAAAGAACAACAAAGTTACTAGAAATTTTTTCATCCTTAATTCTTTCTAGATTCTTCGGCTCCGCTCAGGACGACACTCTTCGCATTTTACTCAAAGCCCAAAGGGAGCAACGCGACCGAGCTCTCACCTCAAAGCGAAGCGACCTATTAAATCCCGAGTTGCACTTCCACGCCAAATTGCACGTACAGGCCCATTCCCTTAGCCATGAAGGGAACCAGGTCATAGCCGTCATTGGAATCGTCGTTGTTGTCTTGAGTTACCCAAGAACGTTCACGGCCGTTTTCGCTACCCAAGAACTTCAGAGCGTCTACATCGAGATTTGCAAAGATATTGTCCACTTCTACGTAGAAGCGAGCGCTTCTAAAGAAAGCATTCTTGCCTACCAAATCCAGGTTCACGCGGGCATCGGTACGGAACATATCCGTAAACTTGTTCAAGTCCTTCAGACGGCGAGATCCATTGGTATGGTCCTTGATATCCGAAGGCATGATTTCGTAGTAGTACAGCGGACGGTGCAGGGCAGCATGGTGAGTCACGATCACCGAGATAATGGAGTCCTTGCGCGGGTAATAACGGAAGTGAGACAATATGTCCAAACGGGAATTGGCTTCCCAAGGCAGAGAGTTGCCACCGTCCAGTTCGTATTCACCGTAAATGGAACTGATGTTCGACGCCATGGAAAAATGGTGAGAAGTCTTCAGTTCCACCGTACCCGAGACACCAGCCACCCAAGCATAATCAACGGGAGTTACATCATTGTATTGGGCATAAGCCTTGGGCATCGGCAAAAGCGGATCCGGATAATAACGGCCAAAGCCGGAACCCTGAGCAACCAGGTACTTGGAGTTGTAACCCAGGCCAAGCTTACCGGACACGCCCGATTCCAGACGGCCCTTCAGTTCGCCGTCATCGTAATAAGGTTTCCAGTCGCTACGGTAGGCGGCATTAGCCACGAATCTCCAGTAGGCGGTGTCGATGCGAGAAAGATTCTGGTCGAAGTCGAGAGAAGCCGTCGGTGCAGCCTTGCCGTTTTCCATGTCCGCAATGGCGCCCACAGAAAGAATCCTCTGAGAAAAATCGCTTTGCCAGTTCATGCGGCTCACGCCCGACCAAACGCCGGCATTGATTTCACCCTTTTCAGTTCCGCCGAAATCCTGGTACTTGCGTTCTACAAGGTGGTGTTCGTAAAGCAAGGCATTGCTCAACTTAGCGCCCAGGATATGTCCATTCTGATTCTTTTCAAGGCCCGCCGTTAAAGTAGTGTGGGTCATATCATAGGCATCGATAAATGTCGCAGCATCCTTGGAGTCTGCAGTGCTGCGGAAACCTGTCGTATCGCGGAGTGTATCACCCAGTTCTTCGCGGACCACGCCTACGTGCCCCGAAATACCGTTACGAGCGTTATATTCGGCGCCCACGACCAAGTACTGTTGCTTGCCTTCGATAATGTCAATCGAGTTCACCTGATCGTACGCAGAAGACGTGTCCTGATGAATGCTGTATTCGTCGGAGCTGTACAAGGTTCGCAACGCCCAAGTGTTACCGCTGCTATCGGAACCGTTGAACTGGGCATACACATCGTAAGCGGACAAGTCAAACGGATCCGAAGACTTCACATTGCAATTGTCGACGCAATCTCCGTCGCGCTTGCGGAATTCCGTAAAGAACTTTTCTCCCAGATTCTTGAGCATTTCATCGTCGAGTCTGCGGAATGCGAAGCGGAAACTATCCCAGAAAAGCCACGGAGCATCGACAACGACTTCTTGCAGTGTAATACCGGCCGTGCCCCTGACACCCCATTCGCCCTTGGTCTGTTCGGGAATGTACTGTACCGAAGTTGCAAGTCCCTGACCGATCGGGCCTTCGCCGTAATGGTCATGAATTTCAATGCCACTCAAAATGTGCGGGTTCACCACCGAGAGGTTTCCGGGAAAGCCTACATCTAAGTGGCGCATATTCGGAACACGCAACCGCCCCAAGTGGTAAGCCACATCGCCTGCACGGGAACCTTCGTAGTAAAGAGCGCTACTAAAATCTTTCTGACCCGAAACACCGGGCATCTGGCTCAAGTGTTCCGTCACGTCGAAACGCATACCGGCAGCATCTTCAAGCTTGTCCAAATTCACCTTACGTTCAAAACTCCACTGCACCTTGTCGCCGCCGCCACCAATCACAGTACTGGTTCCCAGGTTTCGCACGTCAGAGGTAGTCTGCATGGTAACCACCATGTCATAAAGGTCTGCAAAATCTTGCAATTCCACCTGCACGCTGTCAAAGCCGTCTTTCTTGAACAGCAAAATGGCGTTTCTAGAATCTACCGTAAGTTCAAAACGACCATCGGAATCAGTCTCACCCAACTTCTTGCCAGACACATAAGTAATCGCCGCGTTCTTGACGGGCAAATCAGTTTCAGATTCCAGAACCACGCCCACAATCAAGGTCGGGGTCGCAGCAAACAGGAACGTCGCAAAGAACAGGACAAAAACGAGCAGGGAACGAATTCTCATATACCTTAAATTAGAAAATTGAAAAAAACGAGAAATCAGAAGATATTCATTAAAAAAGGATTTTTATTATTTTTTACCCAATGTTAGACGTTTATTTAGTTCAAATGGAAGTCGCCCCCAATGACAAGGCCAAAAACTTTGCCAAGGTTCTCGAACTAACCGCCCAGATTCATAAAAACCAGGACGATCCAGTTCACGGCGTAATCATTCTACCGGAGATGTTTGCCACGGGGTATCTGCCCCTGCACCCCGAATCCGCCGCCGAAGATTTTTCCACCAAGGACTCCGGCGAAACGGCGAAGTTTTTATACCAGCTCGCAGGCAACACCGGCTGCACCGTCATGGGAGCAGGTGTTGCCAAGAATAGCGAACCCGGCATGCAACTATTGAACCACAGCAGCGTCTATTTGCCAGGCAATCCCAATGAATACGCCTGCTACGACAAACGTCAGCCCTTCTTTATGGAACAAGGAAAATTCTGCGCCGGCACAAAAGTTAATTTGTTCAAAATTTCAAGTTGGAACACAGCAGCCACCATTTGCTTTGACCTGCGATTCCCGGAACTTTACCGCGACGCCGTAAAAGCGGGAGCAAGACTCATTACCGTTCAAGCCGCCTGGCCCGCTGCAAGAATTGCTCATTGGAAAACCCTGTTGCAGGCTCGAGCCATCGAAGACCAAGTTTATATTGCCGCCGTCAACTGCACCGGCAACGCCTTAAATGGCGGTAACTCTATGATAGTCAACCCCAAAGGAGACATCATAGCTGCAGCAAATCAAGAAGAAGGCGTCGTTTTTGCTAGAATAGAATCCGCCCCGCAAGAAGAATATCGCACAAAATTCCCCGTTTTGAAGGGAATTTTGTAACAGTGCGTTAACAATCGAGGCATTGCATTTTTTCTGTAATTTATATCACATTTCCCTAAAAAAAGTGAATGGACCTAATTCACGAACTATCAACAAGTTAGGCCCAATATACCCGAAAATACGAAAAAAATTGCATTATTTTTGACATTGAAATGTCAAAAATATATTGTATCTTTATCGTAAGAAACTAAAACGTCTAAACGTGTGAGGTAACATATGTCGAACACAAGCAGACTCCAATACGCCAAGGCTCTCATCAAAGCCGGCATCACTCGCGAGCTGATTCTCAAGATCACTTCGATTTCGAGCTATCAGTATTCCTTGATTCAAAGGGAACTCGCTGCATAGGGATTCGCAAATTGCGAATGGTGTTAGTCATTTCTGCACAGCCCGCCACCTCCAACGAGGAAAGGCAGGCTGTGCTTTTTAGTTGCTTTCGCGACGGCTCCCTTTTAATGGAAGCCAAAGACGGCAAAAAGCCGGCACGTTTTTACCTCAAACCAGGCGACCATTTTCCCTGGGACCAGTTTCTACCCAAGTTGCTTGTCAACTGGCAGCTCAGCGACTACAAGGATATTCCTAAAGAATTCAAGCCGCAAAAAAGGATTCCCGACTTTGTGCTTGAAGGTATTCTCAAAGAGCCTCTCGAAGCCCAGCTCAAGATTTTAGCCACGCTGCGCGCCCAAGGGTACTTTTGCCCCCTCACGGCAAGAAAATAATGTGAAATGTGGATAATCGATAATTAATCATTTTCATTTAACCTCATGATTTTTGATACAATTACGAATAAGCGTTGGTTCATGGGCAAAGGGCAGGCCATCCGCCAAATCAGCGAAATGGACTCTGCCGAAATCGCGGGCGTACAGCTCCAGATTCTTAAAGTCGAATTCGAAAACGGCACATGCGACCTGTACGCCACCATGAACGACGAATCTAAAGCAGGGGCCCTACTCGCCGAAGGTTTCGGAAGCGTTGCCGCAATCCAGGCGTACAAGGCACGCAACGGGTTTTTCAAGTTCCAGCGGTTCGCAGAACTTGACCGCACGTCGCTCGCAACAGCAACCCCGCTAGGTGCCGAGCAGAGCAATTCCGCCTTCTATGTCAAGGGCAAGTCCTTTTTCAAGATGTTCCGCCGTCTACAGGCAGGCATTCACCCCGAACAAGAAATCCTCTCGCAACTGAACGCGACCCATTTTGACGGTGTTCCGCAACTTCTAGGATTCATCGAATATCAAGATTACACCGCAAGTTACGCTATCGGCATTCTCGAAAATCATATCGAAGGCGCTACAAATGCTTGGGATTTAATGGTCCGCACACCGAGCGAGAAAACGCAATCCGGCTGCCAGAACTTTTTTGCAGACGCGGCACTTGAACTCGGGCGCACGACCGCCCAAATGCACAAGGCACTCAAAGATTTAGACGGCACGCCTGTACAGCCCGAAGAAGTCCCCTTCGACAAATTGATGGCTTTACTGCAGGCAAACGGGAAACAGGATTTGGTGGCGCGAGTGGAAACGATTGCGAAAAGCGCAACCGATATAGATTCTATCGCTCCCGTTGGTCGTTCCAGAATGACCGATACCGCCAAGGTACTAGTACCGCAGCGCATTCACGGGGATTATCACTTAGGGCAGTTGCTTTATAAAGACGGCAAGTTTATCGTGCTGGACTTCGAGGGCGAACCTACCCGCACTCTGGAATACAGGCGTAGGCTCCGCTCCCCTGCCGCCGACATAGCCGGCATGCTCCGCAGTTTCGCCTATGCAAGCGCCGTTCGGCAAAACAACGCAACCGAAAAATGCCGCGACTCCGTAGACTTTGAGCATCTCTCCGCCGAAGCCTTCTTGCAAGGCTACAGCCGCGAATCCGGCATTTCCGTTGCACAATTAAAAGAAGAGGCCTCGCCCTATGTACTGGGCAAGGCCATCTACGAAGCTTGTTACGAACTGGAATACAGGCCAGACTGGTTCTGGATTCCAGAAGCCGCCTTAAAAAGCGGACTCTAAAGAATCAGCATTCCATCGCCATAGCTGAAGAGCTTCATCTTGTTCTCGACAGCCATCTTGTAGGCTTCGAGCGTGTTTTCGCGGCCATAGAACGCGGAAACCAGCAAAATGAGGCTGCTCTTCGGCCAGTGGAAATTGGTCAAGAGACCGTCCACAATCTTGTAGCGGTAACCGGGGTAAAAGAATGCGTGCGTCACGCCCGATTGCGCCTTCACGATTCCGTTCGCATCGGCGATCGTCTCGACAACACGTGTACTTGTGGTACCCACCGTTACAATGCGGCCACCTTCACGTTTCGCCTTGTTGATGATGTCGGCGTTTTCGGCGGTGAGTTCGTAATGTTCGCCGTGCATTTTGTGCTGGGTAAAGTCTTCCACCGAAATGTTCTGGAAGGTTCCCGGGCCCACATGCAGCGTGACTTCGGCAACATAAACGCCCTTTGCCTTCAAGGCTTCGAGCATTTCTTCGCTAAAGTGAAGGCTCGCCGTCGGGGCTGCCACCGCACCGGAATACTTCGCAAAAATCGTCTGATAAGCCTTCTTGTCGTCTTCGTCATCGGGGCGGTCAATGTAAGGCGGCAGAGGCACGTGTCCTTCGCGGTTCATCACCGCTTCAAGTTCCACCGGCGTCACCGCAAAACGCAGCACGCGAGCGCCGTCTTCCTTGATGTCTTCGACAACAGTCTTGACACCCGCAATATCGAGCTCGCGACCAACCTTGAACGCCTTGCCCGGGCGTACCTGCGCCTCGTAGCGGGCAGAGCCATCTTCGGCCGGAATCAAGGCCTGCACCAGGAGCGTTTCAACTTCGCCGCCATGCATGGTATGGCCGTACAAACGGGCCGGAATCACCTTGGTGTTGTTTACCACCAGGCAATCGCCCGATTTAAAAAGATTGACAATTTCAGGAGCCTTCAGAATATGGCGTTCACCGCCATCTTTCGGGCAATGCAAAATACGGGTTTTCCCCTTGCCCGCCGTACGGCTGGCAATCAGTTCCTTGGGGAATTCAAAATTATAGTCAGAAAGATTATGCGATTCCATTTTAACGGTCCAATTCGGACAAAGCGTCTTTCAGTTTCTGCTTGACGGATTCCTTAAGCGAAGCCGGTTTCAAGATGCGGACATCCGTAGCAACCCCCATCAGCCAAGAAACAAAGTCCGGCGTAATACGGAGTTTCATGTCCACAATCATATTCTTGTTCTTGTCGTAACGTTTTGAAATTTCAGGGTTAAAGTGGGAACGTTCAAATTGCGTCTGCAGCCACCTGTTTCGAATTTCCAACGTAATGTCTTCAGGTTTGTCCTTTCCCGTGTACTTGCCAAAGGCGTACTTGTAATGCGTCGCTGCATCAAAAACAAACTTCGGCACAGCATGGTTTGTTTCCTGCACGTTCTTGATCTGTTCGAACAGGTAATTCTTGAAGACCTGATTTCCCTTGTCGTCTTCTTCGCCAGCAATTAGGTACAGCGTATCCATTCGCATAATCACCTTGACTGGGTTTACTTCCTTATTTTCATCGACGACTGCAGAATGATCTGTTGCGTGACTATATTGAATCTTGATGGCAAAGCCCTCGTGAATGGCCTTGAGGACCTTATTGACATGCGTCGAATTCAGTTTATCGTCGCTGAACGGGCCATAATCCAGAACATAGTCCGGATCCGTCGTAATGGCATCGGGCTTGAATTCTTCCGGATTTGTCGTCTGCATGACCTTAATCAGCTTGTCCAGCAGCTTGTTCGTCTTGATATCCGCAGCAGAGGTTTCGGACAAGTTTTTCTTGATCTTTTCAAGCTGCTTGACCACGTCCTGATTGAAGTTTGCTTCTTTTTCGGTCTGGATAATATAATAGGTTTCGCCGTTTTCCTTAAACTTACGGAGACCGCAGTTTTCTTCGTTGATCACTTCCAAATGACGGAAAATGGTACGGGGGCCGCAGTTCATAAGGCGAGCCAAGCCATTCACCGTCTGCTTGACTTTCAACTTACTCTTAATCGCATTGATTTTTTCGTAACCGGTTGCCATTGGCACCTCCTATACAATTCTTAATCTATTTTCAATCGACGTCGTCTTGACATTTTTCAAAACAGTTGCAAACGCCAACTCTTTCTGTAGAATGGACTGGACAGAGCCTTCCATCAAAAACCTGCGTTTATTGCAAGACACCCTAATGTTGGCACCACGCAAAAAAGTGCTGGCAGCAAGATCCGCTTCAATCTTTTTGCAAAGCGCCATGTTCACAGGTTCATAAACCTCTGTCACCAGCAAAATCAAATCACGAACACCAGGAATTTCTGCCAAACGGTTTTCCAAATCCTTCGGGCATTCATTCTCATAACAGCAAGCTTCCAACTGGACTTTGCCTTCTACCACACTGAGTTTGCAATCGAACAAGTGCGTTCCCGGCGATTCAATTTGTTCGTACACAGACTTTTCGATCTGGTCATCGGTCACAAAAGGCGACACCAGAACGCGGGTAAAGTCGACACAGCCTCGCACCTTAGGGAGCGCATTCACGCACCGTACCATCGCCCGTCGAATTGATAGGTTATCGACAAGGCCATTCAAGTAAACAATGCCCTGCGCCACCTCGACGGTCACCTTGGAACACTGATCCGGAAAAACCTGAGCCAGTTTGCCCTGCACCACCGTTATCAACTTTTCGTTAGACACGTTTTGAGCCAAGGGCGGAAGGGTGATAAAGACTAAAGTTTTGTCCTTTAACAGTACCACCAACTTATCTTTTTCGCCATCATTCACCAGGCCTACGGCCACACCAAACTGATTGCGAATCGCATGATAAATATAATCGCCCAACAGTGTCTGCGCGCTCTGTATAGGCAACAAGCGATATCCCTCGGGAGATTCTTCATTCTCAATAGCGACTCTAGGCTTTTCAATCTTTTGATCAGGGCCTCCGTCATAATTGACAACAATAATCAACTTTTCAGGAGTCTGGAAAATGCTCTTGACAATTCCCGGCTTGGGCGTTCCCTTGAAATAAACCCAGTTACCCGCCGTAATGCGGTTGTAACCATAGATTTTGGTGTAGTCGTGATTCACATACTCACGATCGCAAAAAACGAACTCGTTCGAAAACGCGACAAACACGGTGCCACATGCATCGCAACAGCATAACAGCGGAATATGCGGATCCATACCCCCAAAGGTCGAATACGCCTCGCGGGCATAGATGCCGTGTTCCACTACCTTCTGGCAGCGGCGGCAAAACAGCCTTTGTGTGTACAACCTATGTGGAAACTGGGATCGCATTATTTCATCAAGGGCATTGCCACGTCAATGCGGCGGAGCACTTCGTCCTTGCCGATGAGTTCGAACATTTCCCAGAGGCCGGGGCCGGCGGTCACGCCAGAGACAGCGAGACGCGGGGCGCCCACGAGTTCACCCACCTTGTGGCCGCAGCGTTCGGCGAGGTCGTAGAAACCCTTCTCGATGACAGGCGTCTTGAAGTCTTCGATGGAAGCGAGCATGTCGCGCACAAGCGTCGCCACTTCCTTGGAGCCTTCGCCAAAGTGCTTCTTGGCGCCCTTCTCATCGTAAGTCGTCGGGGCAACAAAGAAGTACACTGCCATGTCAGCGAGGTCCTGCACAAAGTGGGCGCGGGGCTTCAACTGTTTCACAATTTCGTCGAGGCGAGCTTCGGGTTCCTTCGAGAGGTCGATACCCTTGGCGGCCAGGCCTTCCTTCATGATTCCCTTGAGGAATGCGTCATCGCACAGATGAATGTGCTGGCCGTTCATCCACTGGAGCTTCTTTTCGTCGAAGCTTGCGGACTTCGGGTTGATGCGTTCGAGCGTAAAGCTTTCCACCATTTCCTTGATGGTCATGACTTCGCGGTCGTCGCCCGGATTCCAGCCGAGGAGCGCGAGATAGTTCACGAGAGTCTCCGGCAGGTAGCCGAGGTCGCGGAAATCACCCACGGAGGCGGCACCCTTGCGCTTAGAAAGCTTGCCGCCATTCTTGTCGAGAATCACCGGCAGGTGGCACCATACGGGCGGTTCCCAGCCGAAAGCCTTGTACAAGAGTTCGTGCTTGGGCGTAGAGCTAATCCATTCATCGCCGCGGAGCACGTGGGTCGTACCCATCAGGTGGTCGTCCACGACGCTTGCAAAGTGATAAGTCGGATAACCGTCGCGTTTGATGAGCACGAGGTCGTCCAAAAGTTCGTTCTGGTAGCTGATATGACCGCGGATCATGTCGTCGAATTCGGTGACGCCAGTTTCGGGCACCTTGAAGCGGATCACCGCTTTTTCGCCGGCAGCAATGCGGGCTTCGGCTTCTTCACGGCTGATATTACGGCAGTGACGGTCGTAGCCCGTGACCGGCACGTGTGACTTTTCCTGTTCGGCACGGACTTCCTGCAAGCGTTCTTCGGAGCAGAAACAGTAATAAGCATAGCCCGCATCCAGAAGCTTCTTGATTTCGCGGTGGTAAATGTCCAGGCGCTCGCTCTGGAAATACGGACCGCAGTCGCCTTCACATCCCGGACCTTCGTCCCACTGCAGGCCAAGCCACTTGAGGTCACGCATCAAGTCGTGCAGCGCAGTCTCGTTGTAACGCTTGCGGTCGGTATCTTCGATACGCAGGTAGAACGTGCCACCCATGTGTTTTGCAAAAAAGTAGTTGTAAATAGCGGTGCGCGCACCGCCCACATGCAGGTAACCCGTGGGGCTCGGGGCAAAACGGACGCGGACAGGACGGTTAGAATTGCAATTTTCGCACATAATTTCCTCTTTTGTTTATTCCGTGTCAAAAATTAGCAATTTAAAATGATTCCTGATTCAACTTTTCTATCTTTGGGGCCGTTAATCGAAACAGCCACCCTTTTTTACGGGATTATTCATGGAAACTTTAAATTCCATTTTAGATGCTATTGACGGCTATGTTTGGGGAGTCCCCCTGATTGTCATTATCCTCTTCGTAGGATTCCTGCTCACCATCCGCCTCGGCTGCCTGCAGGTTCTGAACCTACCGAATGCAATTCGCTACATGCTTCACAACGAAAAGGGCGGCGAAGGCGAAGTTTCGAGTTTTGGAGCCCTCTGCACAGCCCTTGCAGCCACAATCGGCACGGGTAACATCGTGGGCGTCGCCACCGCTATCGGTACCGGTGGTCCGGGCGCCCTCTTCTGGATGGAAGTGGCTGCATTCCTCGGCATGGCCACCAAGTATTCCGAAGGCTTGCTCGCCGTAAAGTACCGCACCGTCGACAAAGACAGCAAAGTTTTAGGCGGCCCGTTCTACTACATTGAAACAGGCATCAAGGAACGCTTCGGCTGGAACATGAAATGGCTCGCTGTCATATTCGCCGTATTCGGCATCGGCGCAGGTCTCCTTGGCATTGGCACCATCACTCAGGTGAACGGTATCACCAGCGCCATGGCCCGCCTCACCCCGAACGCCCCTGAATTCATTAACCTCGGTGGCAATTCCGTTTCTTGGACCACCGCCATCGCAGGCCTTTTGGTTACGATTTTTGCAGCAACCGTTATCATCGGCGGCTTAAAGCGCATCGCAAAAGTTTCAACCTACATTGTCCCGATTATGGCGATTGTCTACATTCTCGCCTGCGTGCTCTTGCTGCTTTTGAATTTCGCCCAGATTCCGCTGGCTATCCAGACAATCGTGCAAGCCGCATTCAACCCGAGCGCCATTACCGGCGGTGCCGTCGGCACCATCTTTATTGCCATGCAAAAAGGTATCGCCCGCGGCATCTTCAGTAACGAAGCAGGCCTTGGTTCCGCCCCAATTGCAGCGGCCGCAGCCAAGACCAAGGAACCGGTTCGCCAGGGTCTCGTCTGCATGACCGGCACCTTCTTCGACACCATTATCATTTGTACCATGACTGGCCTTGCCATCGTGGTTTCGGGCGCATGGGATCCGAAGCTCGGTCTCGAAGGCGTGAACATCACTATGGAAGCGTTCTCCCGCGGCCTTGCCATCGTTCCAGCCGGTTCTGTCATCGCACCGTTCTTCCTCGCCATCGCCTTGGTGTTCTTCGCATTCACCACGATTCTTGGCTGGGCATACTATTCCGAAAAGTGCCTGCAGTACTTGATGGGCGGCAAAAACGAAAAGGCCACCCTGATTTACCGCTGGGTCTACATCGCGGCAATCTTTATCGGCCCGTATCTCACGGTAAGTGCCGTATGGACTAGCGCCGACATTTTCAACGGCCTCATGGCGTTCCCGAACCTGGTCGCACTGATTCTCTTGAGCGGAATTGTCTCGAAAGAAACCAAGGATTACCTTGAGCGCCTCCACAACGGCCACGTGGGTGATTAAATTTTAGGGAAAGGAGGATACATGAAAAAGTTTCTGATCAAGCCAATCATTGCAACCATTGCGATTACATTATTCGCATGCAGCGGCGAGGGAACAGCCTCATCTCCAGAAAACGAAACGTCAGAAACGGAATCGTCTTCTTCCGCCAAGAATTCAAGCGATTCTTCAAAGGGTTCTTCTTCCTCAGAGAATTCAAAAGGCTATTCTTCAAGCTCGCAAGGCAAGAGTTCCTCTAGTGGAGCAACATCCTCTTCACAAAATTCAGGTTCATCCAGTTCTAGCGCCGACACCAACACGACTCCCTATTCCTTTTCATACATCCACGAATGGGGAGAGACAATCATAGACCTACAAAAGATGCAGGTTACTGACAAGCGAGACGGGCATGTCTACGACATAGAAATCCAAGCGGACAGTTCCATTCACATGATCCAGCCAATCAACTACGAGATCCCGGATCAAAGTTGGTGCTTTAACGATTATGCCCCAAACTGCGAAAAATACGGTCGTCTCTACAAATGGGGCGAGACACTCAGGAACACAAATCTCCGTAGATCCTGCTCCCCCGATCTTGAGGATCCATGCCCCTCCGGATGGACATGGAACAGTAATGGAACAAAAGGATTTTACGCAGGATATCGCAACTACGATGGCGAATACTTAGGATTTGGCGAGGTTCAAATGTATTGGACTTTATCCGCTCAAAGCACAATGGAAACAAACCAGACCTGCGACGAATCAGTCTACGTTACCGAGTTTTGCAGCGACTCAACAAAGGCGTCGTGCTATTCGTCTTACGGGAAAACCCTATACAGAAATAACGCCGTCTACATTCATTGCAGATCGCTCCTTTCTATAATCATCCCCGATTCCATTACTTTACCCAAATCAACCTACGAAATTCCTAAATACGACACGACAAAAATCGCCCAGGAATACGCAGGGGCCTACGGAGAAATCATCGATGAACGCGACGGAAACATTTATAAAACCGTCAAAATTGGCGAACAGACATGGATGGCAGAAAACCTAAAATTCGCCATTGACAGCAGTTGGTGTCATAGCCACGATTGCGAAGCCAACGAGTACCTCGGACGTTACTACGCATGGGCCGGTGCAAACAATTATTCCTACAGCGATTCCATAGATTGGCCCGTTCAAGGGGTCTGCCCTGACGGTTGGCACATTCCAACCCGCGAAGAATGGGATACGCTACTTAAATACGTTCTAGACATTACTGGTGGACATTCCGTTGCAAAAGCCCTCACGACTGCACAGCCCTGGGGGGCAAGGGAACACGGCGGATATAACACTTTCGGATTCAATATTACACCCACTGGTCAAGTGTACTGCTACAACTGGCGTGTTGTGGATGAGGCTAAACATTTCAGCAACCCAGAAGTCGGAGCTTTCTTTATGGTCTCTGGCAGCGGTTCTTCCCGAACAGCCCTCAAATTCGGAAGTCCCGAAAAAAATATAGAACCGAGTTTCTACACAACCACAGGCGACACTCGCGTCTACCCCAGTATTCGATGCATTAAGGGCGAAGGTTCTCGCGGCATTCATCCAAGCGAAGAAGAAAAAGGAAACTAAAGTATGGACATGAAAGGAAAATTCGCGGCGGTACTCCCTGCGGGGGGACTCGGCAAGCGCATGGGCGGAAACATTCCCAAGCAGCTTTTGGTTCTGGGCGGCAAGCCCGTTTACCGTTACAGCCTCGAGACCTTCCTTTCGATGGATGAAATCGCCGAAGTCGAGATGGCCGTGCCCGCCGACTGGAAGGACCATTTCGAAAAAGATTTTTCGCACCCTAAACTGAAAATCGTTGTAGGCGGCGCAGAACGCTGGCAGTCCGTCGAAAACGGCGTGAATGCGCTCACGAGCAACGCCGAATATGTTCTGGTACACGATGTCGCGCGTCCGTTCATCAGTAAAGAAATCATTCTTGACGTTTGCAAGACGCTTATCGAAAAAGGCAGCTGTCTTGTGGCTAAACCTGCCGTCGACACCATCAAAATTGCAAAAGACGGATGCGTGCAGCAGACCATCGACCGCAACACCGTATGGATGGCGCAGACCCCGCAGGCGGCCTCGATTGCCTTACTGAAAAAGCTCTACGGGCGCATTGCCGCAGAGCCTTTAAACTTTACCCCCACCGACGAAGCAAGCATCCTCGAATATTTCGGCGAAAGCGTCTACATCGTGAAGGGCAACAACCTGAACGACAAGCTTACGACTCCCGAAGACTTCGAGATTTTCGCAAGCCGCGCCCGCTAAACTTTTCGCCCGTTAAACTTTTCCGACGCAAGCCTTGCAGTGACTGCAGCTCATTCCGTTCACGCGATAGAATTTGACTACAGGCCCCTCATAATGATGTTCGCCATGTTCGTGATCATGGCAATGGCATTCGCCTTCACCACCAACATGCAAAGCAGCGGATATTCGTGCAAAAACAAGAAGAAATCATCCGGAACAAAAGCCGCAATCAAGGCGCCCAGCAAAAGGCCAATCGTCAGCCACTTGCTCACATCGCCAATCATGTTTACAAAGCCGTATTCAAAAGTTTCTTTCAACTTTTGCGCAAAAGACTTTTTCTCATGCTCATCGTGATCATCATGGCCGCAGGAACAATGGTCGCCTTCACAATCGCAGTGTTCGTGATTGTGATGTTCGTGGTGATGTTCATGAGATTCGCCGATGACTGCGACGCCCGTTTCCGGTTCGTTTTTCGTGACCAGATTCGTGAATACTCCGCCAAGCATTGCCGTTACAAATGCAGCCACCGGACGCAAAATCGCAAACGTGCCGCCCAGCAGCGAATACGTCGCCAAAATGGAAAACAGCGTAATGAATTGCCAAACAAACTTTTCCAGAATTTCTAAAACAGCAGGCATTTACTTACCGTTCTTGTGCAGAATATGTGTGAGACCCGTATTGAAAATCAATCCGATATGTTCATCGTCAAGCGAATAGAACATCTTGCGACCATCGCGACGCGGCTTGACCAAGTTCGCCGTACGCAAGATTCGCAGCTGGTGGCTTACCACGGACTGTTCCATATTCAGTTTTTCGGCAATATCGTTCACCGAAATTTCGCCTCCTTTTTCTTGAAAAATTCACCCAAACACCCCTTTTTTTGTATTTTTAGCCTAAAAATTGAGGTTTTTAATGAAGATTGCAGTGATTGGTGGCGCAGGTTATATCGGCAGCCACACCATTATTGAATTGTACAAGGCAGGCCATTCCGTTGTCGCCGTCGACAACCTGGTTAATTCCTGCGACGAATCGCTCCGCAGAGTCGGCGAAATCGTCGGGCAAGAAATTCCCTTTATCAAGGCGGACGCCCGCGATGCAGCCGCCATGGACAAGATTTTCAAAGAAAACCACTTTGACGCCTGCATCCACTTTGCAGGGCTAAAGGCCGTGGGCGAATCGGTCGCCAAGCCGCTGGAATACTACGAAAACAATATGAATGCGACCTTCGTGCTGTTGAACGCCATGCGCAACAACGGCTGCAAGAACATCATCTTCTCGTCGTCGGCCACCGTGTACGGTAACCCCGCCGAAATTCCCATTACCGAAAACTGCCCGAAGGGCGCCATCACCAACCCCTACGGACAGACAAAGTCGATGCTGGAACAGGTGCTGATCGACGTGCAGAAGGCCGACCCCGAATGGAACGTGGTACTGCTCCGCTACTTCAACCCGATCGGCGCACACCCGAGTGGCCGCATCGGCGAAGACCCGAGCGGAATTCCGAACAACTTAATGCCTTACATTACGCAGACCGCAGTCGGTATCCGCAAGGAACTCGGTGTGTTCGGCAACGACTACGACACCCCCGATGGCACTGGCGTGCGCGACTACATTCACGTATGCGACCTCGCCGCAGGCCACGTGAGCGCCCTCAAGGCCATCGAAAACAAGTGCGGACTCGCCATTTACAACCTGGGAACAGGCCACGGCTACTCCGTGCTCGACGTGGTGCACGCCTTTGAAAAGGTGAACGGCATCAAGGTGCCCTACAGCATTAAGCCCCGCCGCGCAGGCGACATTGCCACCTGCTACTGCAACCCCGAAAAAGCCTACAAGGAACTCGGCTGGAAGGCGCAGTTCGGCATCGAAGAAATGTGCCGCGACGCCTGGAACTGGCAAAAGAACAACCCGAACGGTTACCGAAAAGGCTAACCCCAGGAACCGGGATAGGCTCAAAAAAATTCATTTTTTAGCCACACAATCCCTTGACACGCCCATTTTATTTAACTATAATTGGGCAACCTCGCGGGAATAGCTCAGTTGGTAGAGCACGACCTTGCCAAGGTCGGGGTCGAGGGTCCGAGTCCCTTTTCCCGCTCTAAAACGAAAAAGACACCTATATGGTGTCTTTTTTCGTTTTATAACACGGGAAGGGACCCGGCACCCTCGAAGAGGGTGCGACCAAATTCTTTTGTGGGCGAAGCCCGTGAAAAGAATTTAGGACTTTGAGCGAAGCGATAAGCCCGTCAGGGCAGCAAGTCAGCCGCGCAGCGGAGACTGACGCAGCTGTCAATCCCTTTTCCCTATACACCAAATCACATAATTTGTCTCATGCACGAAGTGCGAAGAGGCTAATTATGAGCTTGAGGCAAGCGCAGCTTGCATCGAGCCCGTAGGGTTAGACCGCAACCTTGCGCAAGCAAGGAATATTGCGGGCTAACACTAAACAACGAGGCGCACGAAGTGCATGCGAGTTGTTTAGGACTTTGAGCGAAGCGATAAGCCCGTCAGGGTGAGGAGCTAGCCGGTCGCAGACCGGAGACTAGCGACGAATCAATCCCTTTTGACGCCTACGCTTCGCTGCTTACCGCGGCGTCACTCGGTCATGACAAAATGCAAGCATTTTGTCGCGACACTCGTTTAGCACGCTTTTCCCGCTCTTTTTAGAAAAAAATAATTCACTAAATCTAAAGAATAAATGCACAATTTCTGTAACAATTCACCAAATCTAACGAAATACCATTGTTTTTAGATTCAATTTTTATTATATTCAATTTAAACAACGGGAGAAAATATGGCGATATACAAAGCACAAACCGACGAGTCCGCACTAGCCCTACTAGGGAAACGTATGGCGGCATTCCGCATAAGGAACAACTGGACACAAGCCCAGCTCGCCCAAATATCCGGAGTCAGCAAGGGAACCGTAGAACGCATTGAACGCGGCGATTCAGTCCAGGTGTTAAATCTAGTTAAGGTACTACGGGCCTGCAATATGCTCGAGACTTTCTTGAGTATATTCCCGGACGATTCTCCCTCGCCCATGCAACTTTTGCAAATGGGGCAAATCAAGAACCGTCAACGCGCAAGCTCTCCTCACAAGAAAAGCACCAGCGAAAATTCCGTCGCTGACAACTCCGCTCAATATTCAGCCGCCGAAAGCCCTGCCAAGAACAAGCCCTGGGTATGGGACGAAGACAAGTAACGCATTATGATTGCAGTCGAAGTAAAACTCTGGGGAACGACCATCGGTGCGCTTTCTATGCTCGAAGGCGAGCAAACAGCGCGTTTCGAATACGCCCCTAATCTTATCGGAGCAGGAATAGAACCTTCTCCTATAGTAATGCCCGTATCCAAGCAAATTTATTCGTTTCCACTGCTGTCAAAGACATTCCATGGACTTCCGGGACTTTTCGTAGACAGCATCCCCGACAAATTCGGCAACAGAGTCATTGACGCATGGCTTATTCGGCAAGGCCGGCTCCCCGAAAGTTTTACCGCCCTTGAGCGCCTGTGCTACACAGGGAACCGCGGCATGGGGGCGCTGGAATTTCTCCCCTTGCAAGGCCCCGATTCTCACACAGACGACTCCCTGGATATAGAAAACCTGCGAATTTTCGCCGCCGAAGTATTGAATCAACGAAAGCGGTTCTCCACAAAAAAGCTCAGCAAAAAAAACACAAAATCCTTCGAGAACATTCTCCGGGTAGGAACCTCCGCTGGAGGCGCCCGCGCGAAAATCCTCATCGCCTATGACGAAGCAACTGGCGAAATGCGTTCAGGCCAGGTGGCCACAGACGCGAACTTCGGCTACTGGCTTTTAAAACTCGACGATGTGGAACAAAACGGCGACAAGGAAAATGCAGACCTGTTTGGGTACGGCGCGATTGAATACACTTACTCGCAAATGGCCAAGCTTGCCGGTATAGACATGACCGAATGCAAGCTGTACGAATGCGCCGGACACAGGCACTTTATGACCCGACGGTTCGACCGACTGCCGGGCGGGAAAAAGATGCATTACCAGTCGCTATGCGGCCTTGCCCATTACGACTTCAACATGCCCGGCGCCTACAGCTACGAACAAGCCCTGAACATCATCAAGCTGCTAGGCCTCGGCTACGACGCACTCGAAGAAATGTTCCGCCGTGCGGCATTCAACATCTGCGCCCGCAACCAAGATGACCACGCCAAAAACATCGGGTTCTTGATGGACAAAAGTGGAGCGTGGAAACTCGCTCCCGCATTCGACATGACCTACGCCTACAATCCGCAAGGTCTATGGACCGGCACTCACCAGATGACATTCAATGGCAAGCGAGACAATTTCTCGCTAGACGATTTCAAAGCGGTCGCAAAATTTGCAGGACTGCGACAGGGGCGCTATAAAAAAATTCTCGATGAAGTCAAAAGCGCCGTCACCGAGTGGCCCAAACTTGCAAAGCAAAACGAAGTCCCAACAAGAATCATCCGCGCTATTGCGGCTGCGCACCGGTAAATTTTTTCCGCAAGATTAAGCAAGCCCCCCTTTACCCAAAAATTTTATTACATTTCACCCTACCGATGCAAGACGAGAAATACATACTGGTAGATAGCGAAGAATCGCTCGCGAATTTGCTCGCGGATTTGGAGCTGTACGAAATGGCCGCCGTCGATACCGAGGCGGATTCCATGTACCATTATACCACCCGTCTTTGCCTGATCCAGATTACTATCGGCGAGCACCATTACATTGTGGACCCGCTGTGTGGGCTTGACCTTGCCCCTTTGTTCAAGGCCCGCGCCATGCAGACGCTCATTTTCCACGGCGCCGACTACGACTTGCGACTGCTGTGGCAGACTTACGGATTCTCGCCCAAGCAAATTTTCGACACCATGCTCGCGGCAAAGATCCTGGGCGAAGATCACCTGGGCCTTGCGGACTTGGTCCGCGAATACTTCGGCGACGAACTCAAGAAAGAAAACCAGCGTGCCGACTGGACCACGCGACCGCTGCCGCTCGAAATGTGCGAATACGCCATCCACGACACGTTCTACCTGCACGAACTCTGCGCGATTCTCGTAGAAAAGTTGCAGGAAGCTGGCCGCATGAGCTGGCTTACCGAACAGTGCGACGCCTTGATCGAACATGCCAAGCATCCCGCCCCGCAGAGAAAGGATCCCTGGCGCGTCACTGGCTCCGCTCCGCTTTCGCCGTGCGCCCTGAACGTGCTCAAGTTCCTCTGGGAATGGCGCGAAAACCAGGCCCAGGAACTGGATCGCCCGCCCTACAAGGTGATGCCGGTGGAACTGATGCTCGCCATCGCCCGCCGCAGCGAAGCGAACTTCCCGACCGTGGACTTGGAAAAGTTGCCGAAGCTCCCCCGCAATTTCCGCGACGAGCGCCTGGATTCGTTCGTGAACATGCTGCAGACGGCCGTAGCCGTGCCGCAATCGGACTGGCCCGAAAGACTCCCCAAGGCCCCGCCCCCGCCGGTGGTGCCGAACTCCGACCTGCTTTCGGTGCTCAAGACCTGGCGCGACCTTAAGGCAGAGGAACTGGAACTCGACCCATCGCTCTTGGCCAACAAGGCGCAGCTCATTTGGCTAGCCGCTCCGGGTGACATGCCCTGGGAGGCCCGCTACGAAGAGGCGCACCTCATGAACTGGCAACGCGCCCTGTGGACTGAAATTTTGCAACAGAACCTGCCCAATGCAAAGCGCGTAGGCGACCCCGACTAAATTTTTTATAACTCACCTTAACCGCCCGCTACTGGACAAATCCCCGCAGGCATACTATGGAATCTATACTTCTCGTTTCTGCCTTACTCCTTTTGATTTTCGGCTCCCGGCCGCTTTTCGAGATGTTGCGCAAAAAGCGCGACGGCGAAGAACTTATCGGAAACCCGTGGGAAGAAGTCCACGCCATCAAGGGTTACAGGGAATCACGCAAGGTGGCGGCGTTCTACCCGCTCACGGGCGAACCGAACATTATGCCGATTATCAAGCAGCTCGCCGACGAAGACCGTCTGCTGCTCCCCCGCTGCACGGGCCCCACGACCATGGAATTCTGCCACGTGCAAAGCCTCAAGAAAGATTTGGTCAAGGGCAAGTTCGGCATTATGGAACCCCGCGGCGACATTCCGGCCTACGAAGGCGACTTCACCGTGTTCCTGGTTCCCGGCACCAAGTTCAACCTGACCGGCGAACGCTGCGGACACGGCAAGGGTTACTACGACCGCTTTTTGGCAAAGCACCCGAACGCCCACAAGGCAGGCATCGCGACTCCCAAGCAGATTAGCGTGGAGCCGCTCATGCAAAAGCTGACCGACATCAAGATGGACCAGATTATCATTTGTAGGGAAAAGCCCTAAGACAGAACGTCGTTGCAAGCACGCCGTGCGAAGCAATCCAAGGAAAATTTTTAAAAGGAAGAAACATGGCTTTCGACAAGAACAAAGAAACTGAATTCGGCATTATCCGCAACAACTTCAAGGACCGCGAATCTCGTGACGGTTTTGAACGCCGCGACGGTTTCAAGTCGCGCGATAACTTTAAACCGCGCGACAGCTTCGAAAAGCGCGAAGGTTTCACACGCCGTAAAACCGATGGCGACCGCCGCGTGAGTTTTGGCGATCCCGATGGCGCTCCGCAAACCGCTATCGGCGGCATCCGCGAAGTGACCGACTTGCTGGAACGCAGCCCCATGCAGGTGCACCGCGTGCTCTTTATGCACCAGTCGGGCAACCCCAAACTCTACGAGCTGCAAAAACTCGCGAAGCGTGCCCATGTGCACGTGCAGCAGGTGGATTCCAAGGTTCTAAATACTTATACGACGCAGCACCACGGCGTGGTCGCCCTGTTGAACGAAAAGGAACTCCTGGTTTGGGAAGATATCCGCGAAGAATACTTTGCCGCCAAGCAAAAGGGCGAACGCAAGCTGATTGCCGTGGGCACCAACATCGAAGACCCGCGCAACCTGGGCGCCTGCATCCGTAGTGCGCTCGCCCTGGGCGTAGACCTTTTGATGCTCCCGGCCAAGGGCATGTGCGGCATTACGCCGGCTGTCGCCCGCTCTGCCGCAGGCGCGCTCGACAAGATGAAGATTTGCCGCCCGAACAACCTGGAAGCCGCCGTCGGCGAACTCAAACTCGCAGGCTACCAGATTCTGGGCCTCGATGCCGACACCGAGACGAACCTCGCCGGCTTTGAATTCAGCGACCAGGCGGTCATCGCCGTCGGTGGCGAAGACGTGGGCCTCCCGCCCTTCATCCGCAAGCAGTGCGACGCCGTACTCCGCATTCCGATGATGCCCGAAGCGCATTCCTACAACGCCTCGGTGGCACTTTCGCTCGGCCTGTACGAATACGCGAGACTACGCATCAAGTAAGCGACTCGGCTATTCGCCAAAAACAAAACGATTTAATACAAAAAAAACGGGCCGCACGGTCCGTTTTTTCATATTTATCGTCTAAACTAGAACTGGCTCAGGAATCTCTGGTCGTTGCTGGTCAGCAAACCGATTTCCGGAATCGCGTGGCGCAGCATGGCGATACGGTCGAGACCGAAGCCGAATGCAAAGCCCGTGTACTTCTCGGAATCGATGCCGCAGTTCTTGAACACGTTCGGGTCCACGGAACCGCAACCGCCGATTTCCATCCAGCCGGTTCCCTTGCAGCGACGGCAGCCCTTGCCACCGCAGAACACGCAACTCACGTCCATTTCGGCGCTGGGCTCCGTGAACGGGAAGAAGCTCGGGCGGAAACGCGTCTTGACACCTTCGCCGAACAGTTTGTTCATGAACACCTGGAGCACGCCCTTGAGGTCTGCAAAGCTGATGTTTTCATCCACCACCAGGCCTTCGCACTGCTGGAACATCGGGGCGTGGGTCGCATCGTTGTCGACGCGGAACACGTGGCCTGGAGCAATCATGCGGAAGGGCGGCTTGTGCGTTTCCATGTAGTGGATCTGCGTGCCGGAAGTATGCGTACGCAGCATCACCTTGTCGTCCACGTAGAACGTATCCTGCATGTCGCGGCTCGGATGGTCGGGCGGCGTATTGAGCGCCTCGAAGTTGTACCAGTCCGTCTCGATGTCGCGACCGAAGTCCACCTCGAAACCCATCTGGCTAAAGAAGTCGATAATCTCTTCGCGCACGTCGTAGAGCGGATGCGTCGAGCCCGCCGGGATGCCTGCACCCGGGAGCGTGGTATCTACAAAGCCGCTTTCCAGCTTCTTCTGGAGGGCAGCCTGGTTCGCGGTCTCGATAGCCTTGTCGATTGCCTCGGAGACGGCGACCTTAAGTTCGTTCACGAGCTTGCCGTAAGCCGGACGTTCCTCGGCGCTCAAGCTACCCATCTGCTTCATGAGGTCGGTGACGGCCCCCTTCTTGCCCAGGTACTTCACGCGGAGGTTGTTGACGGCTTCTTGGTTCGTAAGGTCGGTCTGCGCAAGTTCTGCGTCAAACGCCTGCTTCACATTGTTAATAGCTTCACTCATAGTGGCCGTTAATTTAGAATTTTTTTCATGCTCCAGCTGCCGATTTTCCGGCCGTTGTGCTCAATTTCGCATTCGTGAAAGACCTCGTAGCCGCGTTTGCTGTAAAAAGCGAGGTTTTCCCGGGAATTCGTAAAAAGAGCCAACTGCTTGCCGCCACGCTCCCGCACGTACTCTTCCATATAAATTAAAAACTGCGAGCCGACACCCTGCCCCTGCGCAGACGAGTCCACCTCGAGCATGCTGAGATACCAGATGTCCGGTCCTGATTTCTGAAAATCGTGGCAGGGCTTGCTGGCGTTTTCGTCCATAGCTATGAATCCGTTGATATCGCTCCATTTCGTATTAAGGTACACACGCCAGAAACCGTGTATAATGTATTGGAATGCGGAAGGTTTCTTGAAGCCAGGGGCTTCCAGTGTTGCGCGTGCAACCAGCTTGCCGTCCCGATGCGCCGCCAACAAATCAGCCTTTCCATAGCACGTTTTTAGGACGCATTGCATAAAAATCTGCAGTCCATTTCGGCTTTTTTCCCTATCAGGGAAATAGAGCGTGACGTAGTCATAATCTTCGTACGCCCGGGCCATAATTAGGCCCGCTTCGTCGAGTTCTTCGCGAGTCTGTAACCCGAATTCAAGTTCTGTTGCCATATAGAGATTCCCTTCTATTCCGACTTCGCTTTCCCGGTAAAATTCGTGCTTGTTATCTTGAATACGGTCACGGCGGCGGCCTGCGCGGGCGTGAATTCGAACTCGTGCGGGGAGTGCATAAACGGCGCCGAGCCTGAGGCGTGCAGAGCACCTGCTGCTTGCCGTTCCATCAGGAGCGAGAGCCCGCGGCATTTTTCGGCAACATCCTCGACAATTTCGGCCTTGCCCTGCCCGACGACGCTTGCGTAAAAGCGCCCGCTCTTGCAATAAACATCTTCGTGAATCTCGATGCGGTTCTCGACGCACATGCTAAACGCCACGTTCGGATTCTTGAGGATGCAGTCGAGCTTCTTGCCGACATGCGCACAGTGGAAATACAATTCCAGTACACCATCCATCAAACTATACCCGAATGACATCGGAATCACGTAGGGCATGCCCGCATCCGCATCGTCCACCATCGCAATGTGGCATGTCGTGCACTGCTCGATAATCTTCGCGATGTTTTCGTCGCCTAAAACTTCACGGTCTTTGCGTCGCATCTCTAATTCTTCACGCAGCGAATTGCGTGTCCATAGTTTCTGTCAATGCTTGTCAAGAACGACTCGTCTCCGTCAGAATAAAGGAGCATAAGGGATACCATATAGGGATCTTGCTGGAGCCCGTTCTCTTCTCCCAAAGAGTTTGCACTCCAGAAATAAGCGTAATTATCGTATTCGAATACGCCCTGCTTATAGCGTCCTGTGGGCACAGCCGAGAATCCAATGCCGTCGATTCCCTCGCCTCCAAGGTTCCATCCGGTTTTAGCCTTCAGCATCATGCCCGCCAACGAGTCTCCGCCCGCTTCGGCAACGAGTGCGCGCCATTCGTCGTTGATCGGCAAATGCCAGCCGCTCGGGCAGATTCCCTGCAGCTTTTCCGGAAGCGAGCACACCTTGCCATAACCACATTCCTGCGGGTTCTCGGCATCGGCGGCAAGTTTCACCGAATCAATCGCAGCAGACCAAACATACAGGCGACCCGCTGCTGCGCAATTCTCAGGTTTATTATCATAGCACCAGCTACGTCCCAAAAGGCTCGGTGTATTTACGCTATCCGAGTAATTCAAATTTTCCGCCATCCACCAAAGGTCACCGATTTTCACGGTCTTATATGTTTGTCCATCACGATCGTCTTTCAGGCTCCCGTATTCGCAATTATCTTCGGTTTTTGTCTTGCACGAAAGACTGTCCAGGTGACTGGAGAGTGAGTCCTCTTTTTGTTCTACAGACGAAGATGAGATCTCTTTGCTGTCACTGGAATTTTCGTTCACGCTTGTCGATGACGAATCGTCACCGCACGCAGCAAGGAAGATAGTCACACAGAACGCGACAAGAATCTTTTTCATAAGGGCCTCCAATTATTCCCAAAGGATTTTTTCAAATTTAATTATTCCCCCAGCAAATGCATAATCACAGGACGGTTTTTACCGGCCTCAGTCTTATGGATTGTTAACTTACCGGTGCTGTCGTAACTGAACTGTTCGCCCACGCGCTCCCCGTTCACGAAAGTGAGACTGTCGCGAAGCACGCCGC
Source organism: Fibrobacter sp. UWB15 (assembly GCF_900177705.1). Classification (NCBI taxonomy): domain Bacteria; kingdom Pseudomonadati; phylum Fibrobacterota; class Fibrobacteria; order Fibrobacterales; family Fibrobacteraceae; genus Fibrobacter; species Fibrobacter sp. UWB15. Next base: position 72,090 of record NZ_FXBA01000006.1, on the reverse strand, counting down.
TCTTATACCAGTTACGCATAATTCCGTTGCGTTTTGACAAGCCGTCTTTCGGGTCTACTTTCCAGAAACATTCGCTCGCAAGCCGCCCACCCATACTGTCCGGGAAAAAGCTGCGACTTTCTGCAATCTGCCCATTTTTCCAATATTCCTCGTAAAGCAGCAAGCGTCCCGGCTTTATGTAGCGAATCGTCGCTGGGAACTTTCCTATACTTTGTTCAAAACCGTCACTTAGAGCCAAGTTGCTGCTGTCAAGTACACCGTCAATTCCACCCACATACGAAGTCTCGGCGCAGAATATGGACATGTCACCTTCGCAAGTCCCATAAACCACGCCAGATTCACTCAAGTTACACTCTCGAACCACATTTCCCTGTTCGTTGAACCATCGCCATACGGAGTCTCGTTTCCCTTCCGCATTCCAATGTTCCTGTTTCATAGGGGTTCCGTCAGCCCTGTAATAAGTCACCGTTCCAATCAGAGCACTATCCATTTTCCCAGCACCTTTACCCAGCACACCACTCACACGTACGCGGCCAGTTCCACAGTTCAACGAATCTACCGTTTCACCATAGCTTTCATAATACAAGGCAAAAGGACCATCCAATTTTCCGTTCCTGCAGGTAAATTCCTCAAGCAAGTGACAATCCTTCGAAAAGCGCTTCAAGTACGTGACACCCCGGGTTTCGGCCGAAACAATTTCTCGCTTCGGGTCCCATTTAGCATGGCAGTTTCCCTCCTGTTCCAGAGCCCCGTTATCAAACCACTTTTTCCAAACTCCTACCGCCAAGCCTTCGTCACTGTAATGTTCTTCAAAAGCCCTTTCGCGATTGTAATGCCAGCCTTCCCAGTCACCTACGGGGTGGTCATTTTCGTAGTAACGGTACGCCTCGGTCTTTTTATCGCTAAAAAGCGACGTCCACTTGCCATCTTTAAGTCCTTTTTTGTAATGGCCAAGCAAGGCCACATCGCCAAAGCCCGTCCAACGCTTAAAGTCCCCGTGTGGCACGCCGTCCTTGTACGGGATTTCCAGTTCCTTGATGCCGTCGGTGTACCATTCGTTTCTCTTGAGAATTTCACCGTCGGGGTACACCCATATAGAGGTCTTTTTGGCCCCATTCGCATGTTCCGCAAGCACCTGCTCTTGGGCTCGCTCCACAGTACACCCCAAAAAAAGCGCACAAACCGCCAAAAACATCAACAATCGGAATTTTTTCATAGCTATCAAAGTATAAAAAAGTTAATTTCTAAAAAATGCTTGAGTTTAAGAACAAATCCATTGCCGATACCTTTAACGCCAGAATCCGCTCCCCCTGGGCGTGGGTAGTATTGGCTGTAGCGATCGGGCTCACCATTCTGTTCTATTTCTCTCAAAAACCGCAGATTATCATGTATTCCCGTTACATCAAGACTCTGTCGGATTACCAGCTTCAAGAATCTTACGCCCTGCGCGGAATGGAACGAGTACGTATCGGTTACGGAGTCGACACCGTCTTCGTGCAGGCGCAGACCATGAACCTACGAGAGATCGCCGTTTCCTTCTCCCGTGAAATGGACGAAATCCAGCGATTAGGCATCAAGGCGCCATCCCGTTCTTCCGTCGAGCGTTTCGAGCGCGAAGTGCTGGCGAAAGTTTCAAGCATGCGCCGCTATGCGGCAAGCCGCCACCAGTGGCTTGAAAAGTTGCAAGCCGTCAACAACCAAGCAGCAGGTCTCCCCGCAAATATCCAGATTCCTGTACGCAAGCTTCTGGATTCCGCACGGGCCGGCTACATGGTCGGCATGACCGGCCTCGGCGAAAATATTGTCGGCGCCATTCCCGATTCCACTAAAGAAGCCATTCTCGCCCTGCTCCAAGAAAACGAAGAACAGGCTCTCGCCTGGAGCCGATTCAACAACGAACTGGCCGTCATGTACAGCGAAGACATGATTCATTTCTTCCAGAGTCAAAATATCGAAGAGATGTCGCTAAAGTCTAAAATACCCATGGCATTTTACTTCTTGACTCTAGTACTGATGCTTTCTACCTTCTTCTTTATTTTTAAGTCAAAGCAATAAGGAACTCATGCGATTCTTTACTTCTAGAAAACCCGCTCTTCTGAATTTTTCCTTGCTGCTGATTTTTTTGGCAGGATGGCTTCTGTCATACCTGATGCCCGCCCTCAAAGGCCTGCTGCAAGAAGAACATCTGTTCTATGGTACCGTTTCGCACGCCGCCATCCCGAGCATTTTCGGCGGAAGCAACGTTCCTTTTTTTGACAAGACTATTTTCCAGATTAACGGCGACGACCAAGTCAACTTTATTCTGTACGCCTCAAGAGACATCCTCGACAGCATGTCCGAATGGTACAGTTTTGCAAGCCGCAACGCAGGCGACGTGCCACTTGAAATTTCGGCAAGCCGCGTCAATGACCGCACGTTCATCGTACACAGCATGTCTTCTACCGACGGCGAAATAGACTTCGATACGCTCGTCATTGATTACCAGGTTTACTACGCCTTTATCGGTTGCGCCCTTGTGGGGTTCCTGGCAATATCGTCCCTGACACTATTCATTTTGTGGATCGTAAAAAAGAGACGTTAATGGCAAGCGGTTAGGACATGACAAAGCGACTTATCCTTCTTCTGCTGGCTACAACATTTTGCTTCGCAAACCCGGCATCGGACACCCTTACTGTACACATGAAGCGGCCTATACAAGGCTCCGTCATGTTCCCGGCAACAAGCCTTTCGAGCGACATGCCTGTAGGAGTCTGGAGAGGCATAAACAAAAAAGCTACGGCCGGAACTATAGTTTGGTTTCATGGCGGCATGACCAGCAACAATTGCCAAAAAGGACTTGTAGCCGGCGGCGCGCTTTCAAAAATGATGCCGGACTACGCCATCGTCAGCGCTTCGGCCTGCAAACAAAACCATTGGGCCGAGCCTGCTACCATCGCAGCCTTAGACGACGCCCTGGACAGCCTCGCCAAGCGCCTGAAAAAAAACATAGAAGAAATTTCGCTGGTCGGAATCTCGGACGGATCCTTAGGTGTTATCGCCTATAGCCTCTGGGGCAAACGCAAAATCAAGAACCGCATTCTCATGAGTTCATACGGCGAAACCCTCGGACCGGCAGCACAGGTCGCAGCGCAGGCTCCGCTTAAAACGGGGCGCTGGAGATTCATCCAAGGGGGCACCGACCGACTGTACCCCTCAGAAAAGACAGTCCCCTGGATTCAAGAGTTCTGCCAGAATGTAGGCACCCAGTGCGACCTCAAGTTTGACCCGCAAGGCGAGCACGACTGGAGCTACTGGCAAAACAAGCGGAAAGACTGGATTTTGGAGATTTTTTCTAAATAACCCTTGACAAATAGGGCAAATTTTTCAAAATTTGGCTTACCCCACGCGGATGTGGTGGAACTGGTAGACACGCTAGATTCAGGTTCTAGTGCCTGCAAGGGCATGAAGGTTCAAGTCCTTTCATCCGCACTGAAAAACCGCCGGATTCGTCCGACGGTTTTTTATTTTCTCCCACCGCCCACTTCCTACTGTCTACCGCCTACTTCCTACTGCCCACTTCCAACTATTTACTACATTCCCTTTCCATGGATAACTTCGAAGACTTTTTCACGGCAACATTCGAAACGGCCACACTAGCCAATAGCGTAGTGACGCTCAAGGGCGTGCGTGAAAACTCCGAAGGTTCCACCTCGGCAGAATCGATCATGCTGGCAATCGAAAAGTCACGAACGCACCTGACCGAGTACCTCCCCTGGATTCGCGACACTGACGTTTTCGACATCAAAAAACGCATCCGTTCCTGGGTACTGAACGAAAGATTCGCCCAAGGCGGCTGCTGGCTGATCTTCAAGAACTCCGAAAGCGAAGTCTCGGCGGGTCCTGCGTCCCCCATGGCAGGTGCTATCATGATGGACGTAAAGCTTTCGAACCGTTCCGCCACCTTGAGTTACTGGCTTTTTAAGGATTATACAGGCCAAGGACTCATGACCGAATCTGTAAAATTGCTTTCGGCCTACGCATTTGCCACCCTCAAGCTGAACCGACTGGAACTTTTGGTATCTGTACACAACGACAAAAGTACCGCCGTAGCCAAGCGTTGCGGGTTCAAGGAAGAGGGCATTTGTCGCGATTTTGAGCTAATAGACGGGAAATTCGTGGATCACAGGCGATTCTCCCTCCTAGCTCGCGATGTTTACTAATGGTTACAATGGTTACTCGGGTAAACGAGAAACTTAAAATATATTTGTTTTTCTAGGGTCATTTCTTCTATTTTTTTGAGTATGGAAAATGGAGAAAAGCAAAAACTCGTAGAACCGGATATCCTGCAGTACACGAATTACAGGGTATTCTTGCGTGATTATTACGAGTATAAAAAGAAAACCTCGACCGCGTTCAGCTTGCGGTTCTTTGCCGAGAAGGCAGGGCTTTCTAGCCATGCCCATCTAAAGCTCGCAATCGACGGCAAGCGCAACATTACCAAAAATACGGTCACCAAGCTTATTCACGGTCTGGGACTCGAAAACCAGCGCGCTGCTTACTTCGAAAGCCTCGTGTTCTTCAACCAGGCACAAAACGACACCGACAAGCAGATTTACTACGCCCAGCTCATCAAGGCAAGCCCCCGTTCCAAGCTGCACAAGATGGACAAGGCCCAGTTCCGTATTTTTCAGGAATGGCACCATTCCGTAATTCTTGAGATGGTAGGGCTCAAGGATTTCCGCCCCATTCCTGACCAAATATCCAAACGTCTTCGCGGGCTCATTACGCCCGCACAGGTCACCGAATCACTCCAGTTACTCTTGGAACTGGGACTTTTGGTCAAGACCGCCAACGGCTACCGCCAGCGTGACCCCATGATCACCACCGACGATGAAGTCCAGGACATGATGGTCAAAATGTACCATTTCCAGATGCTCAAGCTGTCGGCAACCATGCTTGCGGACCTTCCGGGTCCAGAAAGGGATGTTTCTGCGCTCACTTTTGGAATTAAGCGCTCAGATTTCCCTAATTTGAAAAAACATTTACAACTAATGCGAAAAGAACTACTAGATTTCTCTGCAAAAGCCGGAGAAGCAGAAGATGTTGTGCAAGTCAACATTCAGCTCTTCCCCTTGACCCGAGGAGTGTGATGAAATTCTTTTTGTCCATAGCCACGATTGCCGTATACACCACTGCGTTTTTGTCTTTGGTAGCTTGTTCTAACGACAAGTCTATGGCTGGTATTGAAATTGGAAACCCGACTCTTGCCGAAGGCGATACGACAGCGACAGATACGACCGCCACGGACACATCCTCGACTAAGGACACTACCGCCAAGGATACCACAGTCAAAGACACCTCGACTAAGGACACCGCCGTTAAAAAGCAGCCAGCTCTTCCGCTGGTCGCCGACTTCTCTATCGACTATTCCGAAGTGAATTCCAAGGCTCTCGCCAAGGAAGCGGACAAGGACGAACCGATTCTGCTGGATACCTTCTCGCTGGTACTCACCCAGCTGCGTTCTTTCTCTAGCTACTATTATACAAGCTTGACAGTAGACCCTGTTGCCGGATTGCAGCTGTGGCCTTACGAAGATTCTCCTGACGAAACCCTTGAAATTTCCTTTACTCAAGGATCCTCTATTGAAGATCCCTTCAAGGACATTGACCTGAATGAAGAAGGCTACCTAAAGGAAATGGGCGTTGGATTCAGCCCCAACGAAACCATGGCCATTTTTGGCCGCATCCTGATTGACAACAAGTACGTTCCCTTCGTTTACAGCCTTTCAAATTTCCAAACGCTGATGTTGCGTTACCATTACTCGCAGATTGACACTGCGGGCGGCAAGGCGAACTTGTCTGTAGTCTTCCGCGTCAAGCTGTTCACCGACGGAATCGATTTCAGTTCTGTCGAGGTTGGCGAAGATAGCGTCATCCACATCGACTCCAAGTACAATTCAGCCTTGTGGAACGCCATGAACAACCGATTCGTAACAAGTTTCCAGCCACTGCGTTACGACTACACCACCGTTGCAGGCGAAGCTCATTCCGAATATGTCTTTGACATTTGGAAGGGAATCGCCGCCAAGAAGGGCCAGAACACCATCATCAACGGCAACTTCGCATCGCCCTTTACCACCGACTGGATTTTGATGAAGCAGTTCGGCGGACGGGCTGACACGACGGTGATTATTGAAAAGGGCTCCAACGAACGCATTATGCAGGTAGACGTCACGACAGGCGGCAAGCATTCCTACAGCGTGCAGCTGATTCAAGAAAACGTGGCCCTGATTGCCGGAGTCCAGTACCAGTGCGTGTTTACCATCTGGTCCGATGTCGAAGGTCAAATCACCGCCCGAATTGGTTCGTACAACACCTACGAAACTGTCGGTTTCCAGGAACATGTCGATGTGCATACCACGGGTCAGTCTGTCGGAATTACCTTCACTCCGGAAGTCAACGACCCCTTCGCTAGATTCGAACTTAACCTTGGCGGTTCCGAACGGACCTTCTGGATTAAGGAAGTCAAGGTCTTAAGAATCAACTAAAAACAAAACGCATTTAAAGGCTCGCCACGGCGGGCCTTTTTTGCTAAATTTTAGTTACTATGGCTACTATTCCTACCCGTAAAGACAATCTCGTCATCGAAAACATTCGCCCCCAGATCGAAGGCGGGCGTTTTATGCTCAAGCGTGAACCGGGCGACACCGTCACGCTCACCGCGGACATTTTCCGCCACAGCCACGAAAAGTATGACGCGGCGATTTTCTACCGCCACGATTCCAAGAAGAAATGGGAAAAGGCTCCCATGCACTTTGTCGATAACGACCAGTGGGAAGGCTCCTTCACGGTCAACAACATCGGCTACTACGAATACAAGATTTGCGCCTGGACGATCGAGCCCAAGGATGAACCGACTGAAAGCCCGGTGATGAAACTCCGCGTGGACCCGTCTTACGCACGCATCGGCACTTGGTACGAAATGTGGCCGAAGAGCCAGGGCACAGACCCGAAGAAGAGCGCTACCTGGAAGGATTGCGAAAACCAGCTGGACTACATCGCAGGCCTCGGTTTCGACACCGTTTACCTGGTGCCGATTCACCCGATCGGTGTCACGAACCGCAAGGGCGCCAACAACGCCTTGCACGCCAAGGTGGACAAGAAGGGGAAGCCCTTGGAACCGGGTTGCCCGTACGCCGTAGGTAACAAGAACGGCGGCCACTACGACGTGGACCCCGAACTTGGAAGCATGAAGGATTTCGAACACTTCGCCAAGGCCGCACGCAAGAAAGGCCTTCGCTTGGCACTCGATATCGCGCTCAACTGCAGCCCCGACCACCCGTACGTGAAGTCGCACCCGGAATGGTTCTACCACGAACCGGATGGCAGCATCAAGTTCGCCGAAAACCCGCCCAAGAAGTACGAAGACATCTACCCCTTCGACTACTATAACAAGAACTACAAAGCGCTGTGGAAAGAAATCGAGAACATCATCTTGTTCTGGGCAGACAAGGGCATCGAAATTTTCCGTATCGATAACCCGCACACAAAGCCCTTCCCGTTCTGGGAATGGCTGATTGCCGACGTCAAGGAAAAGCGTCCGGAACTCGTGTTCCTCGCCGAAGCGTTCACCCGCCCGAAGATGATGCATCGACTGGCAAAGTCCGGCTTCGATATGAGCTACACGTATTTCGCCTGGCGATCTGCCAAGTGGGAATTTGAACAGTACCTCAAGGAACTTACCCAGAGTGACGCGAAGGAATACATGCGCGGAATCTTTTTTCCGACGACTCCGGATATCTTCCCGAAGTACCTCGCCTACAAGGGCCCGAACGCCTTCAAGCAGCGCTACTTCTTAGCCGGTACGCTCAGCAGCCTTACGGGCATGTACAACGGCTACGAACTCTGCGAAAACATTCCGAGCCCCATCAAAGAAGAACTGCAGGACAGCGAAAAGTACCAGTACAAGGTTCACAACTGGACAGGCCCCGGCATTCAGGACTTCGTGCGCCGCGTGAACACCGCCCGTCAGGAACATATCGCTTTGCAGGAATACGACAACCTCGACTTCCACTATTGCGCCAACGACCAACTGATGGTGTATTCCAAGAAGTCCGGCGAAGACGTAATCCTCTGCGTGTGCAACATGGACATGGACAATGCCCAGGAAGGCATGGTGGAACTTGACATGGCAAAACTTGGACTGAATCAAGACGCCTTCTATTTTTTGAAAGACTTGATTACCGACGAAAGCTTTGTCTGGCGCGGCAACAAGAACTTTGTTCGTCTCGACCCCAATAAGGCTCCTGGCCACTTGCTGGTGCTGAAGAAGATCTAAAAAAAGTGGAATGTGAAATGTATGATGTGGAGTAATATCCTCATACCTAATAAACACAGAACTCCGTACGTATAAAATATTGGAAGTTGTACCCGCAACTTCCTTTTTTCTTTATATATTAAAGGCATGATTGACATTTATTCGCTTGCTAAGAATCCGCTCGTTTTCCAGAAACAGCGCACCATCACTTCGGCCTACATTGACGTTTCGGGCAAGATGGGCATTGCGCAGACCGTGCTTATGGTGCAGGACAACTTCACCGAGAATTTCGGCACACTCAAGATGGACAACTTCTGCGTCAACGAAAAAGGCGGCTATTGGGCCATCACCAAAGCGAAGTTTAAATTTTTCCAACGCCCCTATTGGCGCGACAAGGTGGTGACCACATCGTTCCCCGCCGACAGCGCTCCCATCCGCACTTACGAAAACACGGCCGTCACGACAGTCGAAGGGGAACCCATCATTCTCGCCGTGCAAGAAGCATGCTGCCTCGATCTGGAACGCCACCGCCCTATGAAACTGGAAGCCGTAGACTTTCCGGCAGAAGGCGCTCCGGAGCACTTTATGGACAACAAATTCACAAAGTTCCCTGTAGAACCCGATGAATACCAGGAAGTGTACCGCCAGAAGGTGTTGCCGCAACACATTGACATGTCACACCACATGAACAACATCGAATACGTGAAGCTTGCCCTGAACGTATTCAGCGCCGCCGACTTGGAACTTTGCATCCCCGCGATGCTCGAACTGCATTTTTTGGGAGAAACCCGCGAAGGCCAGGAAGTCAAGATTTTCCGCGCCGACAAGATGGGTGCAACCTACATGAAGATTGAAGACGACACCGGTCGCCAAGTCTTCGAAATGAAAACCAAGATGAAATAACCGCCGAATTAAAATTCGCGAAACTAAAATTCTTGGAAAAATTCAGGCCGGTGAAAATCCGGCTTTTCTGTTTCTATCGGGAACGCACTCAGATAATGGGGCGTCTTTGATTTATCGGCACACTTATAAAGATTGCCTTTTAAGGAAACGCCATCAAAACTTTTTAGACCAAAGATTGTTGCCGGAATCTGAACCGTCACGCCCCAGCACACCAGGTTCCCGGCAACGCTAGCAAGTTCCTTAGTACGAACAACAGAATCGATTTCCTGCTGCGAAAGTTTGGTGCGGGAATGACGATCGGGACCATGGGCAGCAAGCAAGTAGCCTCGGCTCGTAGTTTCGAAGTTAAAGTATTCGGCCGGATTCGCCGGGTTCTGCAAGAAAATTTCGACGCAGGAATCTTCCCAGCTGGAACCGTTGTCTTCCATGACTTCGGCGCGGAAACAGTCCGAAGGTTCTTCCACTGAAAAACGGACCGTAAAACAATCCGAAGAAGGTTCACATTCGGCAAAAACCGTCGGAAGAGCTTTTCCCTGGTTTGCCACCCAGTTCATATTCGGTTTCAAGAGCATATTCAAAAGGTAGTAAAGTGATTAAAACAGTGTTTTAATCACTGATTTAATCACTCCCCAGATTTTCACATTCACAGAAAACAGCGCTTTTTGAATCAATTCCTCGATTTCATAAAAAGTGGCATGTTTTTTGCAAAACGGGATTGCTTCAAGAAAAGCAAAAACTCATACAAACTAGGAGGCCTACATGGCTACAAAAGAAAAGACTCACGAAAAAGAAAAGAAAGAATGGAATGCATCCGGCGCATTCGACTGCCTCGCTGTTACCAGCGTCCAGGTTTATCCCTTTAGAGAAGGCCCTTCCATGGGACATATCAAGGGCTTGGCATCTATTGTTCTCAACGACCAGTTTCTGATCCGCGGTCTGCGCGTCATGGAAGGTGAAAACGGAATGTTTGTGGGTTACCCTGTAGACCCGTTCTTCAAGGGTGAAGAATACCGCAGCGTCTGTTTTCCCATGGCAAGGAATCTGCGCGAGCACATTGAAAATTGCGTCCTTGAAAAGTATCAGGCTTCCGTAGTATAGGTAGATCATTATGTTCCGTCGAATCCGTTCTTATTGTCTGTTTGGAATCAAGGCTGTTCCGGTAAGCGTCGAAGTAGACGCCTCCCAGGGACTGCCAGGATTCACTTTGGTTGGTTTGCCTGACAATGCAGTAAGAGAGTCTAGAGAACGTGTCATTTCGGCCATACGTTCGGTAGACAAAGTGGTGACGGGTTTCCGAACAACGGTAAACCTGTCACCAGCGGATTTGCGAAAAGAAGGGAGCGCCCTGGACTTGCCCCTTGCTATTGGGCTTTTGACAGCCACCGGAGAAATCGATGTCCCCGACTTAGACAATCTCGTTTTTGTCGGAGAACTTTCACTTGATGGTCTGCTAAAGCCTGTCCGGGGCGTTCTTTCCTTCGCCATGAGTTTGTCTGAAAAATCGAAAGACATTTTAGTCATTCCAAAAGCGAACGAACAAGAAGCATCCCTTGTTGAAGGCGTCCGCTATGTTTGCGCCGACACACTCAAGGAATGCGTTGAGATTTTGGAATCCGGCGTCGCCAGAGCCGTCCACGTTGCAAAGGGATTCAAGGACAAGAACAAGAACTTGTACACCCCTAAAGACATCCCCGATTTCAAGTACGTGGTCGGCATGGAAAGCGTCAAGCGTGCCCTCGAAGTCGCAGCCGCAGGCGCCCACAATTTCCTTATGGTTGGCTCGCCCGGAGCGGGCAAGACCTTGTGCGCAAAATGCCTGCCGGGCATTTTGCCCGAAATGACAGAGCTTGAAATCCTAGAGACATCCCGTATCCATTCGTGTGCACGCTCCGCGGGAGAAGCCGAAGATTTCAAGCCTGTCATGGTCCGCCCGTTCCGCACCCCCCACCACAGCGCCTCTATGGTGTCGCTAGTGGGGGGTGGCACCCGGCTAAAGCCGGGTGAGGCGAGCCTAGCCCACAATGGAGTTCTCTTTCTAGACGAACTGCCCGAATTTAATCGCAGCGTTCTGGAAGCTTTACGTGAACCTATGGAAGAAGGCCAAATTTCGATTAGCCGCGCAAGCGGGACCATCACTTGGCCCGCACGTTTTATGATGGGTGCAGCCATGAATCCTTGTCCCTGCGGCTACGCCATGGACCCGAAGCGAGCCTGCACGTGCCTGCCCGAGGCACGCAAGCGCTACCAAGAAAAAATCTCGGGCCCGCTTCTTGACCGCATCGACATCCAAGTGAGCGTCCCGCCCGTCGAAGCCTCGCAATTCGCCCAAAAAAAACTCGCCGAGTCTTCGGCGGAAATACGCAAGCGTGTTTGCGCCGCCCGCGAAATTCAACGTTTACGGTTCAAGGACACACCCTTCAAGACGAATGCGGAAATGTCTTCAGATTTTGCCAAAAGCAGCTGCAAACTTTCGGCCGAAACCGAAAAATTTTCAATCAATGCCGCCGACAAAATGGGCCTGAGCGCCCGCGGCTATTACCGACTATTAAAGGTCGGCAGAACAATTGCCGACCTTCGAAATTCAGATTCCGTTGAAATTATAGACCTGTCAGAAGCTTTGCGCTACCGCGCCTTCCGCAGCTAGCGAATCACCTTGATGCTGGATTCAGCGCCGGCGCTCTGGGGAATCGACAGGGGCTTGCGGACAGATACTTCCGCGGCCACCGTCTTGGGGTAGTGGTTCAAGATATATTTGGCAGTTTCAAGCACCAAGGTTTCTTCCAACTGAAAAGACGACCTGCAGACAAAGTCCTGCACGTCGTCAGCTAATTGTACATAATCAATTGAATGGGCAAGGTCTTCATTTCGGGCGGCCAGAGAAAAATCGAGCCACACCGAAATATTCAAGACAACCGGCTGCACATTTTCACGCTCGTAAGGGAGCGTTCCGATAATGCAGTTGAACTCCAAATCACGTATCGTGATTTTTCCGGTTTCTATTACCATACAAAGAGAACGACTGCACCAGCGATAGAGGCTGCGGAAACGCCAAGCCAGATGTTACGAGCGGAAGTGTAAGAATCCTGGGTCTTCTTGTCTTCGTCCATGCGCCTCTGCAAGTCGCGCAGGCTCCAGGTATCTTGCCTTACCTGCGAAGCCATTATTTCTTCGCACTTGGAGTCGCCTTCACAGGCACTCAAGATCTGGGCGTTCAAGGTCTTCAGGTCATCGTAGGCGTCCTTAGCCTCGTTGGCCTTGCTATGCTGCATAATACCGATCACGGCAGCCGTAACAGCGAGAGCGGAAAGACCGACAGCGGTCCAGAAACGGACTTCGTCAGCAATACCGAAACGGTCGCCCACGTCTCTTGCAGCATCGGTAGCAGTGTAGTCACTGTCATCAATCGGAGCGGAAGTCTTGTATTTGCTGTAGTCTTCATCATCGTCGTCTTCGCAATCCGGATCGTATTCGTCACATTCTTCAGCCTGACTGCTCGGAACGGCAGGAGCGGCAGCAACTGTTTCTTCTTCCTCCTCTTCTTCTTCAGCAACAGGAGCGGAACCCTTCAAGTCAACCGGTTTGCCATCGATATACACAACTGCGTTCGAAAGACCAGGAGCATAAACAGCCTTACCGTCGAAATAAACCTTTTCAACATCCTTGTCGGCAGCCTGACCGCGACGGGTATAAACCTTAGCCTTGACGAGCTTGGAGTAGTCAACGCCTTCGGCGGTCATCGGAGTCATTGAGGAAACATCGCCTTTACCGCCCTGGTATAGTTGGTAAGAGGTTTCAGATTCACCGAACGGGTCTTCAAACTTCTGACGGACAACCATGCGGCCAGCCTGCAGAGACGCAACTTCTTCTGCCGGAGCGACCTTCAATTCGCCACCGAATTCGGCTACAATGTAATCGTCAGGAGAACCTGCATCCTGGGCGGTAAATTCTTCGATATCGTAAATGCCAGCAAAAGCGGATACGACAGACAGGCAAAGGACCATCAAAAGTGAACGTTTCATTTATTACTCCAAAAGGTCTAATTTTTTGATGGAAATATATAAAAAAATGCAGATAGATGCATTAAAATAATGCTTTAATAATATACAATCGTGCACATAATGTTCTCCGCCAGCCTAATGTTTATCAATATTTACACGGACTATGAAACAAATCGGAGAACAATTCAAAGGGGTTTCTTTTTTACTATATTTACATCCGTAAAATTTTAACCCTAACAGAGGATTGCTACAATGGCAAAGCTTTCTATCGAAGATCTCGAACTCGCCGGCAAGCGCGTGTTCATCCGTGTTGACTTCAACGTTCCGCAGGACAAGGTGACTGGCGAAATCACCAACACCAAGCGTATCGAAGCCGCCCTCCCGACCATCCAGTACGCTCTCGATCACGGTGCAGCCGTTGTGCTCGCCTCTCACCTGGGTCGTCCGAATGGCGAAAAGAACATGAAGTACACGCTCGCTCCGGTTGCAAAGAAGCTTGAAGAACTCATCAAGAAGCCGGTGAAGTTCCTCTCCGACTGCGTGGGTCCGGAAGTCGAAGCTGCCTGCGCCGCTATCAAGCCGGGTGAAATCATCCTCCTCGAAAACCTCCGCTTCCACATCGAAGAAGAAGGCAAGCGCAAGATCAAGAACGCCGATGGCACCGAAACTAAGGAAAAGGCCGACAAGGAAGCCGTGAAGGCCTTCCGCGCAAGCCTCACCAAGCTCGCTGACGTCTACGTGAACGACGCTTTCGGTACCGCTCACCGCGACCACTCCTCCATGACTGGTGTTGAACTTCCGCAGCGCGCTGCCGGTTTCCTCATGAACAAGGAACTCAAGGCATTCGACCAGGTGCTCAACAATCCTCCGCGTCCGTTCCTCGCCATCCTCGGCGGTGCCAAGGTCGCTGACAAGATTCAGCTCATCAACAACCTCCTCGACAAGGCCGACAAGATCATCATCGGCGGTGGCATGGCTTTCACCTTCAAGAAGGTTCTAAACAACATCGAAATCGGTTCTTCTTTGTTTGACGAAGAAGGCGCAAAGCTCGTTCCGGATCTGATGGCCAAGGCCAAGGCTGCCGGCAAGGAAATTATCCTCCCGGTCGACTACATCGCTGCTGACAAGTTCGCTGCCGACGCTGCTACCAAGGCAGTCTCTGACGCCGAAGGCATTCCGGCTGGCTGGATGGGCCTCGATGTGGGCGCCGAATCCACCAAGCTCTTCGTGAACGCTATCAAGTCCGCCAAGACCATCGTCTGGAACGGCCCTGCAGGCGTGTTCGAATTCGAAGCATTCGAAAAGGCTACCAAGGCTATGGCCGACGCAATCGTCGAAGCTACCGCTGCTGGCGCAATCACCGTGATCGGTGGTGGCGATACCGCTACGGCTGCCAAGAAGTACGGCGCCGACAAGAAGGTGACCCACACCTCTACGGGTGGTGGCGCTTCCCTCGAGCTCCTGGAAGGCAAGGTTCTTCCGGGCGTCGCATTCCTCACGGATAAGTAACTGATTATGAGGCGAGTGAAGCGCGAACGCTTGCGTTCGCATTTCCGAGCCGATGAATCAGCAATCGCGTAGCGATTGAAATTTGCCCATAGGCGTCGCGATACTTCGTTGTCGGGACACTCGCTGTATGATTTATACAGCTTCGGTCCCTCCGCCTCGTCTCGCTAGCCTCTGAACAAATTTTGGATTTTATAGGAGTCCTCATCGCGAGGGCTCTTTTTTTGCTCTGCTCACAACTGAAAAAATTTCTGGATTTATCAACTCCGCAACATCGTTTGCGGAGTTTTTTATTTTATCTATGAATAAACATTTTATATTATAGGCATGGCAAAGTTTTTGAGCAAGCATCTTGGAAATAACAAGCCTCAATGATGGGCCCATTCAAGAGGATTCAGCAAAATTGGACTCCGTTCTAGATCTACCTCAAATATCTAAAGCGAGTGCGCGATAAAAAGCCGAGTTTCAAGGGAACGATTGTCTTAAAACTTGAAATCGGTGAGCCGGTGGAAATTTCCGCAAGCCAAACATGTCGGATCAATCACGATTCCATTTACATTCCAAGAAAACAATTAGCATTCTAATTTCGCAACCAGGTGTTTGCACGCTTTGATTTTAAGTTTTATATATTAAACTTAAGAAGTCTTTAACAAAGGAACATCTTATGTCGATTGCAGAAATTTCTAAAAAATTCCATGCGGATAAGCGTGGTAATTGCGCGATGTCGGTTGCATATGGTTATGCCCGAGCCACAGGCAAGTCCGAGATAGATGCAACGGCCACGGCACAGATGTTCCGTGACTTTGGCGGCGGCAAGGCTCCTAACGGTGCCTGCGGTGCGCTCTATGCGGCAAAGATGATGCAGCCCGACCATGCCGATGCCATCGAGGACTTTTTCAGGCGCGGCGCGCAGAATTTTACCAAGTGCAGCGAAATCCGTCCGAACAAGATTATCCCCTGCAATCGCTGCGTGGAACTCGCCGGCGAAGCACTGGATTTTTTAGAAAAATAGAAACTAGAACCGCCCACCCCTAATGGGCGCAAACAAAAAAAACTAAAACGGTTTAGTTCGATTCTACGACCAAAGACTTTTCGTATATGAAGTCGACATCGGCAGCAGTGATTGCTCCGGGAACGAGGTCCAGCTTAGAGCGATTCGTTTTCATTGCAGCTGCAAACTGGTCGCGCAGAGCTCTCGGGATGGTACAAGTCCCGATTAATTTGCGAAGCATCGCCGCAAATTCCTCAATATTCTTAAGCCCTAAAAGAGAAAGTATTTTCTGAACGTCCTCGGGCACAAATTTTGCGCAGATCTCAGTGTAAGCGGCAAGGAAGTAGCCGACCGCGGGTCCGTGAGGAACACCCGCATGGAGTGTGAGATCATAGCTCATGCCATGCGGCACCGAAGTACTTGTATGGGCAATGGACATGCCGGCAATAGTCGAGGTGAGCATGAGCTTTTCATAGAGGCCCGAATCGATAGCGGCATCGGAGAGCAACGCGCTTTTGCATTCGCCCCAAAGCTTGAGGCCGTATTCCGGGAACATGCGGTTGAACGCATTCGACTTGATATTAAGAATGCTTTCGACCATGTGAGAAAGCGCATCGACAGCCGTATTCACAATCAACTGTTTCTTTGCCGAGGCAAGATACTTTCCGTCAACAAGCGCAAGCGCCGGGAAAATCACATGCGGAATACTTTTCTTGAGTTGAATCCCGTGATTCGTGATGATCGAAACTGGCGTCGCCTCGGAGCCTGTTCCACACGTTGTCGGGACAGCCACGACAGGCGCATGATCCAGAGGGCTGCTTGACGCTTTGTGAAGGTCATCGGCATCGACGGCAGGATTCAACAGGAGCAACGACACCGCCTTGGCGGCATCGATAGCGGAGCCTCCCCCAACGCCAATGACAAAGTCCGCCTTAAAACCTTGCGCAACCTGAACAGCCTTGCGCACCGTATCCGTCGACGGATTCTCTTCGACTTCGTCAAAAACCTGGAACGGGATATTGCCGGAATTCAAGACGCTTTCAACATCGTTCAAGGAGCCATTCGCTACTGCAGAATGGCGACCCGTCATAATGAGCGCGCGCGTTCCGACAGAAAGCAATTGATTCGCGTGTTTTTTCACGCAGTCCTTTTCAACATAAATATCTGTCGGAACAAAGAAACGCATATAATTACCGAATGTCCTGCTTGCTGAATGTCTTGTAATGGTCTGCGGTATAGTAAATCACGCAATCCGACGCATAGACAAGACGCTTGGTTCCACGGCTATCGTCATGATAATCCACGTCGGCTTCGTGATAAGAACCTTTTGGCAGAAGACCTTCACTGTCACTGTAGACGTCACCACCCACCATGAAGTCAAACGCGGTCCACGGATTAAAATTCCACTTCGAAAAATCTCTACCCGTTTCTTCTTCCACAAGGGCTATAGCCTCGTCCTTGGTAATATAATTGCTCGGCAACTTGTCGAACTTGCATAAGTATGCGGCCACGGAATCCTTGGTGGTATACACGCCAGACTTCACTACGGCATCATATACAGACTGCTTCGTTTCGCTAGAAGATGATGTCGCTTCTTCGCTAGAAGATGATTTTCCTTTCTTCGATGCCGAAGACCTTCTATAAAGGTCTTCATCGTCATCGCTGGAAACGGTCGGCGTAGAGCAGGCTGCAAAGAATGCGGTCACCGCACAGGCAAAGGAAATTTTGAAAAAAACATTCTTCAGCATATCTTAAATATATCAAATAAAACCCTATTTAGGAATACTGACCGGAATTAAATTTTGAAGTCGTCAATCAAAATCCACGTAATGGATTCTAGTCAGAGTCCTTCAGGCAACGAACAGACATCCCGACATCCCTCGGAGATCCTTCCAGCACCACTTTTCCCATACTATGCATCAGGAACACATCATTCGATCTCGTATCGGTTTCTTCCGTCGAAGTCCATAAATGGGCTGCAAGCCTGGCCGTGGAACCGAAAGAACCTTGTTCAGACATAAAGCTTCCCGGAAGAATTGAGAATCCGTAATCATCGGTACCTGCATACTGAGCAAACTCTTCTTGAATATACCAGTAAGCCTTTGACTTTAACTTGACACCAGCCATTTCTTGTCCGCCGACATAATTAATCAAGTCAATCCATTCCAAAAGACCCGGCAAATGCCAACCTTCGGGGCACGCTTTCATCGCATCGTTCCAACGATATAGCTTGCCGTATATTTCACATTTTTCAGGATCGTTCTCATGGCAATAGCCAACCGCATCTTCACCGGAATAATTCAAATTTTCGCCAAACCAGACTTGCCTTCCCAACTTGAGAATTCGGTATGTCTGACCATCGCGCGAATCCGTGAATGTAGAATCCGTCAATTCCGACAAACTCTCTGCACTAGAAGACGATTTTTCCTCTTGTATAGACGAGCTGCTCGAAGATTCATCAGGTTTCTCTTTGCTAGAGGAAGACTCTATTCCACTTGAAGATGATTCCTCTAACAAGGTTTCGCTCGAAGAGGACTTTTCGTTTTCAGAGATACTGTTCTCACTAGACGAGGATTCCTCTTTTTTGCTACTAGAAGATTTTTCGTCTTCAACGATTGCATCTTCGCTTGACGATGAAATTTCATCCGATTTGTCAATCTCATCAGAAGGAATCCACTTGTTCGAGTAACAAATGTATTCCTTATCGTCATCGGTTACGAATACGACTTCGCCTTTGCGCTTGTTGGTACAAGCCCCCAAGTCATAAATAGATTCAACCTCTTTTGTATCTGAAGTTGAGAGGCCACTTGAATCAATAGTATTTGATTCATCGCCACAAGCGAGTAATAGTACCAACGGGCAAAACGCGACAAGAGGGAAACGCATCGGGTAATTTATTCCTTATCCTTCACACAGCGCAGAGAGAATCCGCGATCTTTTTCGTTATAGCTGCTATAATAGTAGCTGATATAGTTGTATCGATAGTCAAGGAACCAATAAATAGCACCCGTACTTTTGGCAGCTTCATTTGCACTCCAGAAATTGGCAAAGTAGCCAGCATCGTCAAAAAGATAGCGGCTGTAATTGTCAGTCGGATCAGCATGAATGCCATAATAGGCTCCCGTCGGAATGGCAGAGAAGCCATATTCGTCGGTTGACTGCTTGATTGTGCTGTAACCCACCCAACCTCTAGAGGATTTCAATTTACCGGAATAATCATTTGTTGATGTTGAAGCCGTTTCCATTTTCGCAACGTAAGTCTTAAGCTGTCTCCATTCTGCAGTGTCGGGCACATGCCATTTTTCAGGGCAAAGGCCTCTATGCGGACTTTCAATAAGCGCAGCAGCCGAAGTCTTCAAGTATTTCGAATCAAGATTCATAGCGGCTGTCCAGCTATAAAGTCTTCCACCAACCTCACAATTGTCCTTGACATTTTTATAGCACCAGGCGTTTTCAACAAGGTTTGCATTATCTTCATCGTAATAGTTCAAGTTTTCTGCCATCCAAGTCTGAAGTCCAATGGTTATCGTCTTATAGGTCTTTCCATCACGACTGTCCTTGATTTCTCCATATTCCATTTCACTGTTCAAGTAAGCGCTCTTACTAAAATCGTAAACACCCATCTTGCGCCAATTTCCATTACCACCATCGCATACATAGGTAATAGGAGAACTGCTAGAATTCATATCGGTGAAAGTCTTCTTGTTATTACCCTTGGTGCAAGCGGTTTTGAAACTATTTTCAATAGACGTGGGCAAACGCCAACGGTCACCATCGCAAACATAAGTTTTGCCCAAGTTATCGCTGTAAGCGTTTGTCATCTTAATCATCATGCCGTCTTGCTTTGTATCGCACACTCCAATTCCATAAATTTCGCCAACAAACATGCTGATATATTTTTCGAAATTCGGAACAGAGCTATTCATCGCAGTCAGTTTTGTACGAATAACAGTAAGGTTGGAATCATTTTTCATAGCCCAGTCAGCCATGGCAACCTTTGCCGCAGAATCACTCCAACGGCCGTCATCTTCGAAATCGGTTGCAAGAGTCGTCAATCGGCTGGTAAGGTCAGCGTCGCTCAAGCCCCCCTGCAAAAGAATGGATGCAGCAAGAAGCTTCGCATCATCTTCGTAGCTTCCAAAGATGCTCAAGTCTTCAAAAGCATGGTTGTTGCCAGACCAACCGAAAGCAGCGAGAACTTCTTTTTCGGCAGCAGCCTTTGCCGCAGGCACATTTTTGTATTTGCCACTTTCTGCAAACAGGTTAATGATTCGCTTGTGAGCCAGGTGTCCCAAAACGTTGACATTTGCAGAATTACGATCACTCAAATCAACAAGAGACTTAAGGGTCAACTGGCCTGCGCTCTTTTTATAGGTGTTTTCATTGTAATAATAGCCATTTGCTTGCATCAATGCATATTGGCTCTTGAGCGTCACCTTAGCCGATGTGTATTCGCCCAATTCACTTGTAACTTCCCATTCAAAAGTGGTTCCAGTCGGGTCCAGAACATCGTCTAATTCAGAAAGTTTAATCGCTGTTCCGCTTGCAAAGGGACCTTTTTCGGCAACACCCGTAAAGGTTTTCTTTGATATAGCAACATTTTCTACAGTCTCATTTGCACCCTGTACGCTGGAACTCGATTCGGGAACACTGCTCGAGCTTGGCGCCGTTGAAGAACTAGAGTCATCCTTTTTAGATTCAGAAGAACTGTCCTTGGAATCGGACGACTTGTCCTTAGAAGACGAAGATTCATCATCCTTGGAATCGGATGATTTATCTTTTGAAGAAGAGGAATCATCATCTTTAGATTCTGAAGACTTTACCTTTGAAGAGGAAGATTTATCCTCTTTCGATGCAGAGGATTCCGGTTCTCCGATATCCTTCCAATCATTCTTGGTGCATTCGTAATTGACGCCTTTCTCTTCGACAAAAATGACGTCGCCAATACGATCAGATGTACATTTGCCCAAGTCGTAAATCGTCTCTACGCTAGATCCGTCCGCTAGAGTATCTTTTGCTTCGGGCTTGGTAGAAGTGGAATCTCCGCCGCAAGCGATCAAGAGTGCGCTTGAGGCAACCATTGCCTGTAGAGAGAACTTCATTTTCATTCGGACCTCGTTTGAGAGATTGATGGGACTATTCAATGTAAATATAATTTTATCACGATAATATTTCAAATAGAAGGATAACCCTTGAGAACCTATGTGAAATCGGTCACAAAAAAGGCCCAAACTGCCTTAAAAACGCAAAAAAAGCGAACCGAAGCCATGCAAAGCGCACGGCAAAAGTTCGCACGAAGCAGAATTGCGATGTCTTTTCAAAATTCGCCTAGAAACGAGCAAGGTCCTAATCTATATCTTGAAGCGGAAACAAGTTTCCGACAAGATATGATTACGACATCCTTCGACGAACAATGGGCAAAGCCCATTTCCCGCGCTAAAAGCGCGGAGTCTCAGTAACAAAGAACGATTTGGCGTAGCGTACAAAGCGTACGTGAGCCAAATCGTGATGCAGTATTGCGACGTTTATAGTCAAATTTAGGTGGAGAATTTTTTGTTCGTGTGAGCTTCTACCACGTTCACCACGTAGTCGCCGAGTTTTTCGCAATCGTTCACCACGTCCATGTAGTGCACGCCCATCTGGTAGCTGTACTTTTGCGATTCGATATCGGCAATGTTTTTCTCCTTGAGAAGCTTGCGGTAATCGTTGATCTCATTCTCCATATTCAGCGTACGGTTTGCGTCGGCAGTCACAGCATCGCTAATGACATCGATCATGTTCGTTAACGCCTTGTCGCAAAGTTGCATCATGTGCTTGATGCGGTTGTACTGCTCTTCGGTAAAGTCGTCGGAACTTCTAAACTTGCGGTTGATGGCGCGGGCCATATTGTAGCAAGCGTCGCCGATACTTTCGATTTCAGAAATTTCGCGGAGCATCGACTGGATATTCGTCTTACTTTCGGGGCTCAAGCGGCCTTCGGAAACCTGGTTCAGGTACTTGGCAATTTCAATTTCCATGTTGTCGCTGATGCCTTCGTACTTCTCGATGCGGGCAAAGAGCTTCACGAAATCGTTTTCGTCCTTCATCTCGAGCAGTTCGGGCACCATGCGGAACATCTTCTGCGTGCGGGCTGCAAACAAGTTAATTTCCTTGCGGGCTTCAAAAAGCGAAAGTTCTGCAGTGCTCATGAGGCCCGCACTGATAAACTTGACCTTGAAATCCTCGCCGTCTTCCTTCTCGCGGATAATCTTGCAGATGATTTTTTCCATCGGCTTGATGAACCAGATGAGGATAAGCACGTTGCAGAGGTTGAATGCCGTATGGAAGGCTGATAGCGCGTAGGTCACACGGACGCTCGCCTGGGCAACTTCTTCTTCGGTATGCGGCACGAACGTCGGGTCGAACCCTACGATGCTGCACACCATGTTCACGAACGGGCGGAACACTATCAACACCCACACCACGCCGAACACGTTGAACAGCATGTGGGCCAAGGCCGCACGTCTCGCCTGCGTACTTGCCGAAAGAGCGGCGAGGTTCGATGTCACCGTGGTACCGATGTTTTCACCCATCACAAGCGCAATGCCCTGATATATCGGAAGCACTCCGCTGCTGCAGAGCAAGAGCGTAATCGCCATGATAGCCGCAGACGACTGCACGCACATGGTAAGGACGCTACCCAGCAGCAAGAAGAGGAGCGTGCTGAAGATTCCCCAACCGCCGGTCGTCGCAAAGAAATTGATCACCGTCTGGTTATGGGCCAAGTCCATGGCCACCGCATTTTCACGCAGCGTGGTAAGGCCGAGGAACATGAACGCGAAACCGAACACGAATTCGCCGATGCTCTTGGTCGAATTCTTCTTGGTGTAAGAAAGGATGATGCCGAGGGCGAAGAAGGGCCACACCACCGAGCTCATGTTGAACTGGAACCCGAATATGGACATGATCCAGGCCGTGGCCGTTGTACCGATGTTTGCGCCCATGATAACAGGAATGGCCTGACTCAATGTGAGCAGGCCAGCATTAACGAAGCTTACGGTAAGTACGGTCGTAGCGGTAGAAGACTGCACCGAGGCAGTCACAAAGGTACCTGTGAGAAGGCCTCCAATGCGGTGCTTGGTCATGGTTCCAAGGACAGCACGCAAGTGACCGCCCGTGAGTTTCTGCAAGCCTTCGCTCATGGTCTTCATGCCGAACATGAGGAGCGCAAGGCAACCGATCATTTTAAGAATCATAAGTGTCATAGGACATTCCTACGGAACGCCACTACCGGATCATCGTCGCTGCCTTTCAGCTAGTTCGGGCTCATGGCGGTGAATTGTTTATCTGATTTGTTGCCGTAAATATAGAAATAAGTCAAAAGCCTTACGAGTGGCGCAAGGCTACGAAAACAGAAAAAATTTATTACAGCCAAAATGACCGCAGTATGGCGGAACAATCCGTTTCAACTTTAACGGATTGTCACTCTGCGGGATTCATTTCCATTACGCACAATGTAAACCCCGGCCTTCGGAACAGCGAGAGTAGCGACAGCCCCCACAGGTCTAGCCGACGCTACTAAGTTCCCCTGCATGTCGAACGCCTGCACCGGGCGGTTCGCGACAGCCCCCCAAACTGAAATGTTTCGGGCAGAGACAGCAACCTTCAGATTCGTAATAGACACCTTCGGAGCAACAACAGTCTTGCCCTCGTCAATGAAAGTCACCTCATAGGGCTTATCGGAATCACCGAAGAAATCGGTAATCACCTTTACGGTGCAAACCGTATTCGTATCCGTCTTCGCCTGAGCCATGCAGTCCGTCCGCACCCAATTACCGCCGTCATAAATCTGAAGAGCTTCTTTCATTTCTTCAAAGCCTAAAGACACCAACGAATCCTTTTGGTACATATTCGTCGTGTCATCCGAGTATTTACCGACAGGGGGAACCTCTACGCCGCCATAATACGATCTATACATATAATTATTGGCCCCTGCAAATTCATACACCAACGAAGCGGTATGACTTCCGGTCAAAGTATCCACATAACTATAGTTGCCTGCAACCATGCACCAATCCACTATTGCCGCAAGGCTCCCCGTATACCGATTTTTCGAAGAGCCCTCGTTTTTCACGGTGCCCCTGTTGTAATCCGCCGAAATTAGCGATCCCGTTATATACCCCGCAAGGCCGCCCGCATAGGCAAAATCTTCGGATGCCTTGACTGTTACCGGTCCATAATTATAGGAGGTTACCAAACAGGAAGCACGACTAAGCGTTTCTCCCACCATTTGGAGTTCGCCATAATACAAGCCCACTATACCGCCGGCATAGACTTTCTTACCAGAAAGAGCATGAACTCTACCCCAGTTGCCACAGTCTACTACATTCTGCGTAGAATCGAGCCTGCCCACAATTCCGCCCACCGTAAGCGTTCCTGATGTAGATTTGCCTTCGATTAGGCCCGTATTTTTCAGGCCGTTAAAAGATGTCTTGTGAGCATACCCCGCGATACCGCCTACTGAAACAGAGCCGCTTCCATTACCAAGAATCATTCCATTGTTAGAGCAACCCGAAATCGTTCCCCCGTCTGTACCCAGTTTATCACCCGTGCCCACAAGGCCGCCTGCAACACGCCCCGACACACGTCCGCTGTTACGGGAGTTTATTAACACATAGCGAAGCGAGCCCGCAAGGCCGCCGGCGATATTGGTCGAAGAAACCAGCGAGTTTTCATTCGTATCGTTAAGCATGGCGCCATCGTTATACGCCACAAGACCTGCAGCGATGTCTTCACTTTTCACAACGCTGTTACGAATTTTCACGTTACGGACACATGCATTTTCTTTTAAGTGAACTGCAACGCCAGCTGCAGACAAGCCTTCATCGTTTTCAAAACGGCTATTTGCAATCGTCAAATTTTCCACAAGATTTTCGACGCAGTAGAACATAGCTCTAGACATGTTCAAGCCGTAAATCGTATGGCCTTGACCATTGAGATACAAGTTCGTGCATCGTCCGCTCGTATCGACAGTCATTTTGTTCTTTGCCAGATGAAGAGTATCCTTGCCCATGACAAGGTCTTTCTCAATCAGGCCAACGACATAGCCGTCCGTTTCGATTCGCACTCCTTCGAGCAGTTTTTCAAATTGCTCGGCAGTAGAAATCTTGTAATACAGCGTATCTCCGATTCGTTCAAATTTATCTTGATCGAATTTCGTCGAATCGCCTATGGCAGCAAACGCTATCTGGGCAACCAAAGTCATTGCTACTGCCAAGCACATTTTCAACATAGCGAATCTCCTAACAAAAATTCTCTAGGTTATCGGACAACAATCAAGCGCGACTGTTTGCCGCTACGGACTAGGTAACGGCCCGACTTCGGAATCATCAGGTTCACCGAAGTCCCATGGAATCTAGCCGACGCCACCATGCGGCCACGCATATCGAACACCATCACAGGCCTATTCTCAAGCAAGCCCGTCACGGCAACGTTACGACCAGAGACTTCCACCTGCAACAACGAAGCCACCGGCTTCGGCAACACAGGAGTCAAGCCGCTATCATTCGGATTCAACGTAGAATCTGCATAGAAGACGTCTACAATATAGCCCACCTTATACGTTTCGTCTGCATCGCCAAAGAAGTCCTTGACCACCGTTACCGCGCAAGCACTCGTCGTGTCATAACTGAATACCGGCAAGCATCCATTATCAACATATTTTTCACTCTTGAACCCCGGATGCAACTGCATCACAGACGGATACATCATTTCTTCAAAGCTCAGAGGTTCCACAATGGAATCTCGCATGTCCGCCGAAGCGCCATTATAAGCCGGATAATTACCCATATCCGCGTTATAAAGCACATGGTTGAACGTGTCGAAGCCCGTAGCTTCATACGTCACGGCAGCCACCTTTTTGCCGGTCAAGGTTTCGGCAAAGGCATACGTCTGTGCTATAATTGCAGAATCCACTGTAGCAATTACACCACCCGTTACGGCATCGGCGACATTCGCCTCGTTTTTCACGCTGCCTCTGTTATAAGCAGTTTGCATCGTAAAGCCCTTGCCCTTACCAATGAGCCCACCGGCATAGGATTCTTCAAGCGCGCTCTTTACGGTCACGGGACCATAGTTAAAGCTGTATGCCACAGGAGTAATATACACAAAATTTTCGCTATTCGTGATTCGATAGATATATCCATCAATGCGTCCCACTAAGCCACCCGCGTAGACCTGTTTTCCGTTCAGAGCATGCACGCGACCCCAGTTACCAATTGTCGTTATGGTCGAATTGGAATCTGCCACGCCAACAACGCCACCCACCGAAAGAGAGCCCGAAATAGAAGACCCTTCTACCAAGCCTGTATTAAACACATTACTCAAGGTAGACGAGCGCGAGTAACCGGCAATGCCACCACCGACAACAGCTCCGTCTCCAAAAGCAACAACAGTGCCCGTATTGTAAGCGCTGCCGACAAGCATCGAGCTACCACCATACATATAATAAGGAGACGCATTACCCACAATACCGCCGGCAAGACGTCCGTACACCCTGCCAGAATTGCGAACACCTTGCAACACGCCATCAGACTGTCCCACGATACCGCCCGCAATATTTGCCGATATCACCGTCGTGTTTTCGTTTTTGGAATCCAGTATAAGACCCGCTTTCACATTATGGTTATCGGCAACAAGGCCGCCCGCAGAATATCCGCCGCGAACAAAGCTATTGCGAATCGTTACATTTCTGACGCATCCACTGTTTTTCACAGTCACACCAGCGGCAGAATAGCCCCAGTCATTTTCGAAACGGCTATTTGCAATCGTAAAGTTCTCAGCAACTGTGCCAGAATCGATGCAGAAGAACATCGCTCTAGACATATTGAGTCCATAGATGGTATGGTTATTGCCATTAAAGTCTGCGCTCACGCAGCTAGCATAGCCTGTATCCGCAGACATTTGACGTGCCGACAAAAGCGTAGAGTCACGCCCCATCACGATATCGTTCGCCAGTTCCACCTTCACTTTCTTATAATGGTAGTTTTCGAAATAACGCTTCATTTCCAAGAAGGCGGCCAATTCCTCCGGTTTAGAAATAGTATAAACCAGAGTATCGCCATCTGCATGGGACGGCGGCATCGCATAGCGCTGGATATCTAAATAGGTGGAATCATTCTTATACAGGCTATCGAACTTGAAAACCGGATAACCGCCACGACGCACCCACAGGCCGCGATTAGCAACAGTTCCGCCAGCCGTATTCAGCAAGTCAAGCATTTCGTCGCTTTGCAGTTCTGCAGTCGTTTTCTTGCAATCCGTGCAAACGGCACCATCGTAGTAATACCTTCCCATCGTCGCAATATCAACAAGAGAACCATCATAGTACGCATTCGTCGGCGCCACATACGATCCCGTAAATCCAAACAGGCCGCCAATGGTATCGCCCTTCACAACGGGAGCTGCACTATAGGTATTCTTTACAGACGAATCGGGATAAGTCCAAAAACCGACAAGGCCGCCCACTTCGCTATTGCCCATGTTCAGCTTACCCTTGGCAATCACTTTACCTCGGTTATAGACATCGCTAAAAATTGTATAATAGGCATTCCCCAGAATACCACCCACATTCAGGACTCCGTATTCAGTCGGATCATCCGTGACGGCTCCTGTAATATCGCCATAGTTGTACGACAACGACAAAGCAGGCAACTCCGAAGATCCACGACGTTCCATATAACCGGCAACGCCACCCGACCATACACGGTATGGGCCTTCAGCAGAGACTGTGCCGCGGTTTCCTAACTTTTCGAAGCCGCGAACATCCGTATAAATCGAGGCATTACCGATAATACCGCCGGCATAAACCTTTCTGTACGCACCAGTACCATAGGCTTTGATAGCACCCTTATTCAGTGCATTGCGGAAAGCGTTATTCCTGTTTTCACCAAAGATTCCACCCACCATCAAGGTGCCTTCGTCAAGTGCAGACTCGACGATTGCCGTCACATCGCCCTCGTTCACGAAATCGCGGGTTTCGCTAGTTTCGTTTTTATGGAAATGCTTACTACCGGCAATACCTCCGACATAAAGAGTAATTTGCCAATCAGAACTTACCGTATCGCAAGTAAAGGCCGTCTTCGCAGAAACATTTCCGTAATTCTGGAGGTTCCTCACAGAGCCCAACACATAACCGACAACACCCCCCGCATAAGACAGCGCCGACCCAGACACCATTTCGATATCACCACGATTAACGCAATTTTCAATAGATATACCATCTCGAGCATCGGCATCACCCGCAATACCGCCAACAAACACATTGTAGTCCGGCCCTACTTTTTCATTCTTTACAAAAGTAATCTTTGCCGAATTGGTACAACCGGCAACGCGTCCATAAGCCGTTCCCACGACACCACCCACATAGGTGCTACCTTTAACGGAACCACCAATCATATTGCAGCTCAAGATATAAGCCAATTGAGCATCCGAAGGGCTCAGCATTCGAGCCACAACGCCGCCTGCGATAAATCCACTACGAACATCCGTATTGATTACGTTTACGTTCGAAAGCCCCGATTGCATTTCAGTCACTACCGCAGCTGCCATGTAAGCCGTATCGCTACCAAAAGAACTGTTTGCCACATTAAAATCGTGAACGAGGCCACCCCCCTGGCCCACGATTTGGAACAACGAACGTTCCGCATTCAAGCCGTAAATGGTATGGCCCTTGCCATCAAAATCGCCTTCGAAATACTCGCTACGATTACCGCGTTCCCATCGTTTGGAACAAAGCTTTGACGTATCCGCGCCGAAGACAATATCGTTCTTCAAATAAGCCCTGAGACTTGGTTTGCCCATATTCGCCGTCGTCACGGAATCCAAGAAACCGATCAATTCCTCGGGAGAGGTTATCTCGTAGTATTCCACGCCGCCGGTCTTGACCGTTTTCGGAATTTTGACGGAACCATCCCATGCAGCAAAAGAAACCTGCACGAGCATAAATAGGGCGATAAACGCAAGCCTTCTTTTAGACATAAAGTCCTCCTAACTTTTCTGTAAATATAATTAAAGGAAAAGCCGGGCTCGGCCCGGCATTTCGTCAAGTACAAAATATCACGTTTAAATGAGATATTGTTTAAACTTTCCAGTCGCAGAAATTCTTGAGCATGGCAAGGCCTACATCGCCACTCTTTTCCTGGTGGAACTGGGAGGCAATCAGGTTGTCCTTGCCGATCAGCCCCTGGAAGGTCTGCGTGCCGTATGTCGTTTCGGCAAAAGAATATTCTGCAGGCACTACCGGGTGGTAGGAATGCACGTAGTAAAAGTCGCTACCGCTGCGGATACCCTTCATAATCGGGTGTTCGCGGGTAAAGTTCACCTGGTTCCAACCCATGTGAGGAATCTTGAGTCCCGGTTCATCCTTAAAGCGCACCGCTTTGCCGGGAATAAGTCCAAGAGTCTTGACCCCGCCATCTTCTTCGCTTTCTTCAAGAATAATCTGGCAGCCAATGCAAATACCAAGCACAGGATTGCCCGACTTCACCACGGTCTTGATGGCCTCGCCGATACCTGTACGGGTAAGAGTTTCCATGGCAGAGGCCGCAGCACCTACGCCCGGGAAAATCAGGCGAGTGGCCTTAGAGATTTCATCCGCATCGCGGCTAGACTTGGCCTCTGCACCAATATGTGCAAGAGCATTCATCACCGATGTCAAGTTACCGGCATTGTAATCAACCACGATAATTGGATTTGCGGACATAAAAACCTCTCTTTACGCAGCCAAAGATAGAAAGATTCCGTATTAATCTCGGAATGACTAATTACAGACTGCGCACCATGGCAACAGTCTGGCTGGCAATGCCTTCGCCGCGACCGGTAAAGCCGAGTTTTTCAGTCGTGGTTCCTTTGATGCCGATCTGCTTAATGTCGAGACCCAGCACGCGAGCGATGTTTGCCTTCATGGCATCCTTGTGCGGATTCACCTTCGGGCGTTCGCACATCACGATGCTGTCGATGTTGACAATCTCGTAACCGGCCTTACGCACCTCTTCGCCCACCTTGCGCAGAAGTTCCAGACTGTCGGCTCCCTTGAAGGCTGGGTCCGTATCCGGGAAGTACGTGCCGATATCGCCGAGGCCCGCGGCACCCAGCAAAGCATCGCTAATCGCATGCAGCAAGACATCGGCATCGCTGTGACCGAGGAGTCCCTTTTCGTAAGGAATATCCACGCCGCCAATAATGCACTTGCGACCTTCTACCAACTTGTGAACATCAAAACCGATGCCCGAACGATAAATCTTGTCCATAATTTGTTCCTTTTTTATTCGGTAGGAAAGATAATAAAAATCCCGGAACATCAGTCCGGGTATCTCCCTAGTCCTTTACGCAGCGTACTGAATAGGATCGGGAATAGAATACCTTCTGAAAACTATAGTAATCGCTATCGTAGGGAATATCCATGCCATAGAACAAAGAAATCTTATCATTTATGATTCGCACTTCAGAAACGGCGTAATACACATCGTCCTTGTTCCGTACGTCGACACCGTAATCCTTGCCAGCTTTGTTTTTCGCTGCATTGTCAAAAAGTTCCTGCCATTCCATCATCGAAGGAATATGCCACCCCACTGGGCACACGCCTTGCACAGGAGTACAAAGTTGTGGTCTCAAATCACCAAGAGCGCTTGTGTGAGTCACGTTGACTGTGCCATACCACGAATACCGACGGGTACCTGCTGCACAAACGCTAGAATCCGCACATGCGGTCTCGTTCACCAAGTTAGGCATGGCCAAAGTATCGTAGTAATCCAAGTTTTCCGCCATCCAGGTCTGTTTTCCGACTGTCACGACGCGGTACTTGTGTCCATCTCGCGAATCCGTAACAATTCCGTTCTTTACTTCGGCCGCAGGGCCTCGCGCCGCAAGTTCTTCTGCCGAGCAAGCCTCCAAGTTCATTTTCGCTTCTTCCATCATGCCATAGAGGTCGTAACGGACCCCAGTCACTCTTTTCCATGAAAAGACATTGTATTCATCGTAGTCACATACAAAATAATATCGTTTACCGTATGACAAATCATATTTCGCCGAACGCCATCTGTGCAAGGTTTCGTCACACGGTTCCAGTCCTGCAACGAACTGTTTCACAAGCATTTTTTCCAGGGAATCTCTCTCAATCCTTTCATGCGTAAGCGTTCCGCCCTTATCGGCACAGTAATACCAGAAACCGTATTGGTCCTTTTCATACTGCAAGGTATCCGACGGCACACAGGGCAGGAGCGAATCCATGGCCGCATAGCTTGCATAGGAATCTGCCAGCATTTTATCAATTCGGACAAAGGTGTACTTACCATTCTGTTTTTCACAATGGAAATAATTCCGGAATGCGCTATCGCGAACCACAGAGAGCGTATCCGTTTTTGCATCGCATGTGTATCTCGCATTTACATCGGCAATCCCTGCCAAGGTCACAGCATGGTCGTAATCAAGTGCCTCATATTGATATTTTCCTCCGACATTTGCACAATGATAATACTTAGCCATGTCACTTCCCTGGGTTTTCTCGAAATACGGGTAAGTAATCAATTCTAGCGTATCGGAATTCGCCGTACAATTCGGAAGTGTCTTGACGTACTGTTTGTTCAGGTAATCCCTGGCGTGACTAAAATCAGATTCGTAGAACTTGAAACCGGCCGTTCCATTTTGGCAATGGTAATACTTGCCTGCAAGCGTATCCACAATATACTTTACCGTATCGGATATATTTGCACATTCCGTCGCAAGATAATTCTCGTGGGCAATTGAATCCGCAAATGCGCGCGTCGTATCCTTGAAGGTGTAGACACGCTTTTTGTCCCTAAGGATTTCGGCACACACATAATAAGTGGAATCAAACGAGAATGAACGCAGCGAATCCCGGCCTCTTTCGCATGGGCGCTGTTCCGAAAGGAATCTGAGCGTATCGTTTGCTGGGACCCACGAATCAAACGTACATACGAACTCGGAAGAATCCTGCAACTTTTTCAATTTCCATAACGAATCTTCATTGCATTCGCCAAAGAAAAAGCTCAACGTATCGTTTCCATCGTCAAACCATCGATTTGCATGGTGTCCACAAACATAAATTTCCCCTCCAAATTTCACTCTTACCTCTTGAGTCACTTTCCTGGCCGGAGTCTCTTCGACCAACCGTAAATCTTCGTTGCATGGTCCTATATATTTTTCGACCACCAAATACATAGGAGCTTTAGACCAAGAGCCATATTCAAAAGAGTTGTGAAGACAATAATAGTATGAGGTATCTCCATCGGAGACAATGTCATTTGTCGAGGAATCAATGGCCGTGCACGGGCCAAACTGACGATCCAACGGAGTCAAAGGACGCAAGACATATTCGCCATTTTGGCGTTTGTCGCAAACGAGGGAATCGCCCTTGTATTTAGAGCCCTTGACATTGACATGCACAGCTCCTATCGACAAATCATCGCAAGCATCCAGCCCGTAGGCATGTTCAACGAGAGATTCTACAAAAGTCCAGTTCAGTTTTACGGAGTCCGGTCTTTTTAGGAGCGAATCCATACGGAACCAATCATCTATGATGTAATCAGCAAATTCAACTAGGTCGGAATTATCATAAACACCGTCTGCCATGTCCTGGCGGAAATCTTCTATACGTTCTACAAAGGCGCTATCCGAACCTTCGAACAAGAAGAATTTGTACCAAGGAGCCATTTCGCTGAATTCGCGACGGGAAGACTCCGCAGGCAGTTTCAAGAATTCAAAGCCGAAGTTTTCGGTAAACCTTTGCATAGCCAACTGCTTCGCCGCGTCAAACGGGTATTCGTCGGCAACAAGCGATTCCACCAGCGGGACTTCCAAGTGCGTCATCAGGGTTACATTCGGATTCCATACATTCGAAATATCGCTGATAGTTTCTAGTGTCAGCGGAACTGCCTTTGAGCCCAAGTATTTCCACTTTCCCTTGACCTGGATTTTCACATACGGATACTTATATGTTCGGCTAGGGATTCTGTAATCGAGAGAATCTCCTTTGAGGATGTCTCCCTGGATTTTTTCTACTTCGGCAAGGGAACTGTCCAACTGAATCAGCTCCACCTTTTCAGGAGTAAACACACTGTCCTTGTCAAACGGGAACAAAACGACATTGCCCTCAATCGTACGGTCATTAATAGGATATTGTCCCCGAAGATTATGTTCCTTGACTTTGAAGTAATCCGTATCGGCAGCTTCATAATACCAATCAGAACAACCCACAAGGGCCACTGCAAGCACTAGCAGTAAATACACCATGGGTTGCTCCTCTCATAGCAGGATTCAGAACCTTTCTGCGCATCCAAATCAAGCTTGACATCGTCCAGTTCGATTTTCAAATGGAAAAAATAATCCTTGACCACGTCGCAATCGTATCCGAAGTCTCTCGTAGAAAAACTGCCTTGTGGCGTAGAAATTTCAAAATCATTGTTTTTCAAAAGTTTCGTAAAGCTGTAATCTACATTATGGACAACAATTTTTTCGGCCTTTGTACAGCCATAATCGGAGCAACCGTATATATCTACGAACAGTGTGTCGGGAAACCTGTAGGCGCTATACTCGTCTTGATTTTTTACGACAGACAATCCTAGCCCTATCGAAAAGACATCCGATTGATCACTCACATCGCTATAGACAGAGATTGCATAAACAGTCTTACCGTCCGATTTGTTCTTCAATTCCTTTGCATGAGTTTCATACTTGTAAAAATTATATTTGCCGGTATGATTTGTATCGGCAGCGAAATTGAACAGCAAGGAATCGGCGGGTTGCCAATAAGCAGAATAGACATTGGCTTCGTTTAGCGATATGGTATATTCATTATAATCATACATCGAACATCCCTCTATAACGAAGAATGTCGAAAAAAGAAAAAATACAACCCACCCTTTCAATTTCATGCTTATAAATATAAGTCATCTGTATACAGATAGGACATCTTGTATGCATTAGTCCGATAAAACGACAAAAAACCGCCCCGAAAGGCGGTTTTTATATAAATTCTAGACGCTTTGCATCTAGAAAGTCGCTTTCATTAAACGATGAGCGCGACCTTCGGGAAGATGCCGACCACAATCAGGGCGATGGCGGCAAGGGTCACGGCAAAGCGCAACAGGTAGGCGTACACGGTGTTCTTGCCACAGCAGCACTGACATTCGCACTCGGCCTTAAGGGGCATGAACAGCACGAAGGCAATGCGCAGGTAGAACACTGCGGCCACCAGCGAAAGGCCAAAGGCAATCGCGGCGATTACGCCGAGTCCACCCGAAAGGGCATCGGTAAAGAGCGTGAACTTGGCGAGGAACCCTGCTACAGGCGGCATACCAGCAAGGCTTGCCAAGCAGACCGTCGTAGCGACAGCCACATAGGGGCGCTTGCGGCCACGACCCTGGATGTCTTCCAGAGTTTCGTTCTTGTCGTCCTTACCAGCAAGGTAAGCGATACCGGCGAGGGCACCCGCGCTACCGACTGCATAAGTAATCAGGAAGTAGTACATGGCTCCCATCTGCACCGTGCCTTCGGTAGCATAGTCCGGCAGCAACAGGCCGATTACGATAAAGCCCGCGTTCATCACGGCGGAGTATGCCATAATGCGGCGGATAGACTTTTGAGCGAGACCGCCGAAAGCGCCGATTGCCATAGAAAGCAGCGACACCACCACAATCACGTAGAAAAGGCTCTTATTTTCACCATGAATGGTCACCTGTTCAGCCAAGTTCCATGCCGGAGCAGAACCGATGCGGGTCACCAAGGAACCAAGCCAAAGCGTACCCAAGGCAGCGAGTGCTCCCACCTTGACTACAGCAGCCATAAAGCCAGTCACCGCCACAGAAGCACCCGTATAGACATCTGCAACCCAGAAGTGGAGCGGAGCTGCACCGGCCTTAAAGAGGAGCGCGAACATGGCCAAGAGGACGCCCATGCCATAAAGCAGGCCGCGGCCAGCGATGACAGAGGCAAAGATGTGGGTCGAACCGGTAGCACCGTAAATGAGAGCGACACCGTACAGGAAGATTGCGCTGAAGACCGATCCCGAAACGAAGTACTTGAAAGCACCTTCGTTCGCATTCACGTCTTTGCGGCGAAGACCCACCAAGGCGTAAATCGGGAAGCTAGCCAGTTCCATACCCAAGAAGAGGGCAAGGAAATCGATAGCCTGGGTCATGAGCAATGCACCGCAGGTTGCAAGCATCAACAGGGCGTAAGCTTCGCCACCCTTGAACTTTTCGTGGCCGAGTGTCCACTGGAGGCCCGCAATTCCGAGGAATGCGCAGAGCACGACAGAAAGACCGAGAACTCGACGAACCGGATCCATGGCATACAAGTCCATGAAGGTATCGTTAGTGGTCAGGTAGTAGGCACCAGCACCAAGGGCAATGAACAAGGTTGCCACCCAGGGCAAAATCTTGTGCTTATTTTCATCCTTGATAAAAGGTTCTGCAGCAAGCGTCGTGAGGGCGCCCAAAGCCACAAGAATCACCGGCAAGAGATTCACGTAATTACTCATTGGTAGAAGCCTCCTCGTTTGTTTTGGCCTCGTTAGATTCTGCGTTTTCGTTCGCATCGGCGACGTCGGTTTCGCTCATGGCCTTAAGCTGGGCAATCAGCGAAGCGCGTTCTTCGTCGGTAAAGCCGTTAGCCTTCAAGTTGGAATCCAGCTGACGCAAATCATCTTCGGTCATGGGCTGTGCCACGGCAGCGATGTTTTCGTCTACAATGGATTCGCCTGTGGTATCGGCAGAAGCTTCAACCGTCTGAGCATCGTCGGCAGGGTGAGTCAACTTGTTCATTTCCTGAACAGCGGTTTCGTCAAAGAGCTGGAGCGCATTGGTAATGAAGGCCGGATGCATACCGAACACCAGAAGAAGGATACCCATCACGCCGATCGAAGTTCCTTCGAGAGCGGTCATGCGCTTGCCGTCTTCATATTCGCGGGCAGGCTTGCCAAAGATGACCTTCTGCACAAAGCGAAGCATGTAGGTTGCTGAAAGAATCAGGCAAAGACCAGCGGCCAATGCCGGAAGCGGGCCCATATCCCACAAAGACATGAGCACGGTAAATTCGCCAACGAATCCGGCTGTTCCCGGAACGGCGAGAGAAAGCACCGCCAGGAATCCGAAGAGGGAACCGAACACGGGGTTGCGAGAGGCAAGACCGCCGAGCTGTTCGATATCGCGAGTGCCGGCAAAGCGTTCGGCAATACCCATCAGGTAGAACTGGGCGCCGGCGCTAAGACCGTGAGCAACCAGGAGCACCAAGACTGCCGGCAACATGGATTCAGAGAGGCTGAACACGCCCGCTACAGCCAAGCCCAAATGGCTCATGGAGCTGAAAGCGAGGAGCTTCTTGCCGTCGGTAGCGCGCAGTGCCATCAAGGCACCGTAAATGGCCGTAGCCAAGCCGAGCCACATCATGGAATCCACAATTTCCATCGAAAGCGGGAAAATCGGAAGGATCCAGGCGATAAAGCCGAACACGCCAGCCTTACTCATGGCACCCGTAAGGATTGCCGAAAGCGAAGCCGGAGCTTCAGCATAAGTAATTGCCTGCCAGCCATGGAACGGGAAAATCGGAGTCTTCACCAAGAAGGCCAACAAGAAGCAAAGCAGAAGTGTTGTCTGCGTTGCCGGATCAAGATTCTGGAGAGCCACCGCCAAGGAAAGCACCAGGGAATTGTCTGCCAGCGTAATCAAGTACCAGAGGGCAACCATCATCGGGGCAGAACCAACCAAGGTGTAAATCGCAAACGTCATAGCGGCCTTTTGACGGTCCTTGCCACCGAAGCCTGCAATAAGCACTGCGGCGGGGAACACCATGGCTTCGAAGAAGAAGAAAAACAGCACGGCGTCTGCGGCGAGGAACGTACCGTTCATAGCACCCATCAAGGCGAAAATGCCGATGGCGAAGTTGCGGTAGTTCTTGTTAACCGTATTGCGAGCCGTCATCAAAGCCACAAGAGAAAGTGCGCAAGAAAGGAATACCATCCAGGCACCCAGACCATGGCTGTACAAGTAGTAGTAAACAGCACCCTTGGCACCCGGAATACGGAACCATTCAACCGCTTCGGTAGCCTGGTTGCCACTGGCGATCAGGGCAATGGACAGAGCAACGAAAGCAAAGCCGAACAGGAAGGCCAGTCTAGAAGAAGACTTAGGATCTTCCTTGGAAGTAGCCATCATCAAAATGGCTGCGGCAAAAGGAGCGAGGACAAGAAGATGTAAAAGCATTAGAACAATCCTCCGGTCAAAAGTACAACGGCAACTAAGGCGGCGACACCCACCAGGCTAAGCGTAAGCTGCACGCGCACCTTGCGCACCTGGAAAGAACTCACGCCATCACCAATGATTTCAACAATGGAACCCACGGTCCACTGAATTCCCTGCAGGACCTTATCGACAAACATGTCGGCGATAAAGGCTGCAGCCTTGGTCATGACAATGAAAATTTCATGGATGTAGTCGAAGAAGAAGGTCCAGTCAGCCTTGAAGCCAACAGGAGCACTGCTCAACTTAGCCGGAATGCGCGGAATGCGGGTACGGCCGTAAAGCACGTAGGCAACAATCATACCGAGCAGAGCGGCTGCCGTGCCGAAACAGGCAAAGGTCAAAGCGCTCACGTGATGAGTTGCAGTACCCAAGCTGTAGTTCTGTGCTTCGCCCACCACCGGAGCGAGAGTATTTGCAAAGAACTTGATGCCCATGGAGTCGGCCCACAGGTAACCGGCAAACACAGCACCGAAAGCGAGAATCACCATCGGGATAAGCATGCTGGCCGGAGCTTCATGAATGTGTTCTTCGCTTTCCTTGGAACCACGGTATTCACCGAAGAAGGTCATGATAATGAGACGCCCCATATAGACCGCCGTAATCACCGCAGTAATAAGGCCTACATAGTAGAAGATTTCACCGAAGGGGGCGTTCGTATAGAGACGTTCCAAGATGAGATCCTTAGACCAGAATCCTGCAAAGCCCGGGAAACCGATAATAGCGAGGAAGGCAAAAATCATCACGCAAGCAGTTACCGGAGTCTTCTTGATGAGACCACCCATGCGGCGCATATCCTGTTCACCCGCCAGGGAGTGAATCACGGCACCGGCGCCCAAGAAGAGGGCGGCCTTGAAGAAAGCGTGGGTGAACACATGGAAGATGGAGGCATCGAAGGCGGCAGCGCCTGCAGCCATGAACATGTAACCGAGCTGAGAAATCGTCGAGTAGGCCAACACCTTCTTGATGTCGTTCTGGAAGAGACCTGCAACAGCAGCCCAGAAAGCGGTAAGCATACCCACAATCAGGATGATGATGAGCACTTCGGGAATAAGAACGAACATGCGGCTAAGACGGGCCAACAGATACACGCCAGAGGTCACCATGGTAGCGGCATGGATAAGGGCAGACACAGGTGTCGGACCAGCCATGGCATCCGGGAGCCACGTGAGAAGCGGAATCTGAGCGGACTTACCCGTGCAACCTACGAAGAACAAGAGGCCCGCAATCGTGAGAATCGGAGCAGCAAGTTCCACATGGCCACCGGCAATGAGCATTTCAACGAACTTGTTCAAGGCATCGTAATTGAGAATTGCAGAGCCACCCAAGGTCGCCAAGCAAAGCATACCGAGCAAGAAACCGATATCACCCACGCGGTTCACGATGAAGGCCTTGTTTGCAGCCTTGCAATTGTTCAAGTCGTGATTCCAGAAACCGATAAGCAGGTAGGAGCAAAGACCC
Organism: Fibrobacter sp. UWB15; assembly: GCF_900177705.1. Lineage (NCBI taxonomy): Bacteria > Pseudomonadati > Fibrobacterota > Fibrobacteria > Fibrobacterales > Fibrobacteraceae > Fibrobacter > Fibrobacter sp. UWB15. The sequence goes on along the minus strand of NZ_FXBA01000006.1, from coordinate 33,643 downwards.
ACGCCTTCCCAACCGAGGAAGGTCAGGAGCAAGCTATCGGAGAGTACCAGCACTATCATGCTGAACAGGAAGAGGTTGATGTAGGCGAAGAAGCGGGTGAAGCCGCGATCACCATGCATGTAGCCAATCGAGTAGAGAGCGATGAGCGAACCGATACCGGTCACGAACAGGAGCATCACGCGGGAAAGACCATCGAACAGGAATCCGATATCGACCTTGAGCATCGGGATGTCGATCCAGTTGCAAAGCGTTTCTCGGATACCTTCTTCGGGCATGCCAAAGGCAAGGAGCACCACGCATACGAACGAAATCACCGGGAACAGCACCGAAAGGGCACCTACGAAACCTTCAGAGGGGCCTTTCTTGCTCCCCGAAGAAATCACGGCAATCGCACCCAGAAGAATCGTTCCGAGAAGCGGGAAAAGAGGAATTATCCAAAGCGGTAAATTTGTCATTGCTTACCCCTTCATATTGGAATAGTTGTCGGAATCGACACTTTCGCGGTTGCGGAAAATGAGGATCACGAGTGCAAGGCCCACGCAAGCTTCGGCAGCGGCAACCGCAATCGAGAACAGCGGCACAATCTGGCCGGCCACGCTCAATTCGGCAGGAAGCGTCTTTGCAAAGCCCACGAAAGAAAGATTCACCGCGTTCAGGGCAAGTTCGACACCCATGAGCACGAAGAACACGTTACGGCGAGCAAGAGCCGTAATGAGGCCAATGGTAAAGAGCACCAAGGCGAGAATCTGAATGTAAATCGGTTGGAGTTCCATTACTTTTCCTCCTTATCTTCGGCGACAGCTTCGTCAGTACCCAGGCGTTTCTTGGCCATAAGCACCGCAGCGCCCATGGAAGAAAGCAGCAACAGGCCAAGCACTTCGAACAGGACGAAGTAACCGGGGCCAGTCTTCGAAGTATCGAAGAGATTCTTGGAAGTCATTTCCACAGAGCCACGGAGCGTCGTGACGTCAAAACCCATGGGCGAAAGCACCAGGGCAAAACCCACGAGACCGGCAAGGGCTAGCACCGCAATGACCACGAAGATGGACACGCCATCGAACATAGGTGTCTTGGAATCCTTCGCGGCATTCAACACAGAAATCACGAACACCAGGAGCATCATGATAGCGCCGGCGTAGACCATAATCTGTACGACACCGATAAAGGGGCTACCCACGAGGCCGTAAATGCCCGCAAGGGAAAGCATGGTGAGCACCAGCGAAAGACCACCGTACAGCGGATGCTTCGAGAAAAGCACGCCCAAAGCGGCAACCACGGCAACCGCAGCGAGAACAATGAAGTAAATCAGGGCAAGCATTACTTTACCTCCATTCCCCAGACAGCGCGGGCCTGGGCATTCTTGGTACCACCCGGAGCCACTTGGCTCTGAGCGTCATCGGGGTAATCCTTCGGATTCCAACTCGTGAGAGTTTCGAGGGTTGCCACGAATTCGTCACGGGTGCGGTGTTCAAAGATGATTTCCTTGGTATCCATACGGAGCGCATCGACCGGACAGGCTTCAACGCAAAGGCCGCAGAACACGCAAGTCAAATGGTCGATATCGAAGCGCTTGACCTTCTTTTCGATGCGCGGATCGTCACTGGCGGTCGCTTCGATATAAATACAGTGAGCGGGGCAAGCTGCAGCGCACATGCCGCAGGCCACGCAACGGGGACTGCCATCGGGGCGAAGCATCAGGCGGTGCTTTGCACGGTAAGTGCTACGGACTTCGGGCTGACCTTCCGGGTAAGAAATCGTCGGAAGTTCTTCGTAGCGGAACAGGCCGCGGGCCGCGTGCTTGAGCGTTGTCCACAAGCCGCGAATGGCCTCGAAAATGTAGAGGCGTTCTACCCAGTTCATGGGTCTTTGCTTAATAACGCGGGCCATTAGTTACCTCCCATCAACTTCGCGACCACGGCGGTCACGACGAGGTTCAAAATAGCGATATTCAAGATAATTTTCCAGCCAAGATGCATCACGTGGTCGTAGCGGAAGCGCGGTAGCGTCCAGCGGACCCAAATCCACACCCAGCAGAAGAACACGCTCTTGGCGAGGAGCACCAGCAGGTGGATGGCTGCAGTACCGAGAGCGGCACCCAAGCTGTTCACCACAACGCCGTTGACCATGGAGTATTCCGGGTTGTAGTAAAGCCAAGAGCAAACGCCCGCAGCGATAAAGGCTGCCGTGACGATCCAGGCCACCGTCTTGTAAAGCGTGTATTCGCGCAGGATTTCCATCTTGTTGCTCTGCTTGGAAGCGGCAAGCTTGCGAGAATAACGGTAAATCATGTGGAGGAACGCAAGACCGAGGAATGCAAGCACCCAGCAGAGAATGGCGAGAGAGCCACCCATGTGGGTCTGAATGGTTTCAGTCGAGACAAACGGAACCGAGTAGCCACCCAAGAAGAGGGTTGCCACCAAAAGGCTACTAATGCAAATGTGAGAGTATTCGCCCATGTAGAACAAGCCGAACTGCATGGCGCCATATTCGGTATGGTAACCGGCAACGAGTTCCGGTTCACCTTCGGCGACGTCGAACGGAGCACGGCCCGTTTCAGCAATCGTCGCAATCAAGAAGCAGAAGAAAGCCACCGGCTGAGCCACAATGCCCCACACATGGTTTTCTTGCCAAGTCACGATATCGGTAAGGCTGAAGGAACCCGCGAGCACCAGGAGGCCCATCATGGAAAGACCCTGGCAGACTTCGTAGCTGATAGTCATTGCAGTGGTACGCAAGGAACCAAGGTAGCTGTACTTGGAGCGAGAGCTAAGGCCAGCAAGAACGGCACCGTAGGCAGAAAGCGAACTGAAGCCGAAGAGCAACAGGATGCCCACTTCGGAATCCACGATCGGACCTGCAATACGAACCACCTTGCCACCCCATTCGAACACCATCGGGCCAAACCACGGAATCACACACGGGCTAAGGAACACGATAGCAAACGGAATGGCAGGAGCCACGTAGTAGAGGAACTTTTTGGAACCGGTCGGAGCAAACATTTCCTTGAAGAAAAGCTTGGTACCGTCGCACATGTTCTGCACATAGCCAAACAGGCGAACCTTACCGAAGTACGGAACCTTGATATAGGAGCGGTTCGGGCCCTGGCGGTCCTGCATAAAACCTGCACCACGACGTTCCATAGGAATCAGGAGCAGAATATAGAGAACCGGCACAAAGCAGAAGGCGAACTTCGCGATGGTAATTGCCCATTCCACCCAAGTTTTGGATTCAATAATATCCATTAGGCGTTACCTCCTTCGAGCAACTTACCAGTGCTCTTGATGGTATCGTAAGAGAGTCCAGCCAAGACGCTTGCATATTCACCAGCCTTCTTAAAGGCATCGAATGCGCTGTCAAACTTGCAACCGGCAAGTTCAGAGAGCACCTCGTATGCGGGGCGAAGGTTTTCGTCGGGGCAAACCGGGCAGGCATTCAGCTTTTGCAGAATGTTCAGGCTATTCACCATGGTACCCTGGACTTCACTCCAGTGACGGATACCGAAAGCAAGTGTCGCCTTAGAAGCAGTTGCATCGTTGAACGGAGTGAAAGCAATACGTGTCGGAATTTTTTCAAGGGCAGAGGCAGCAGAACCACCTTCGCCGAAGACATCGGCATTCACCGTCAAGAGCACCTTAAATTCAGGAGCTCGCTTTACGAGGTCTTCAAGATTATTGTCGGCAATACCGAGCAACTTGATACCGGCACGGTTTGCAAGCGGGTCGCCACTCATGGCAATGCCATCAGGGGCTCCCACCTTCTTGAAGGTGCCGCCGAAAAGTTCGGCGGAGTCGCCCAAGGATTCCTTGAGCATGCGGAGTGCGGCGAGATCTTCGATGGTGCAAGAGCCACCGGCAACGAGGGCGACCTTGCCCCCGACCTTCTTGACTTCGGCGAGCGCTTCCTGAATCACGTGGAAGCCCATCGCCGGCAAGCGGTTCTTGTCGAAATTCTGGAACGCAAGGCGGCTCGTGTTGGAAAGCCAGCTGCGGTTCACTTCGGGGTTGCAACGCGGCATCACGCGGTAAATGTGACCGTCGGCGTGATCCAGCCAAATGTTTGCACCGAGAGAATCGTCCATCGAAATCGTCGGCGTGTGGCTGAGCAGCCAAACGCGCTTCTGGAAGCGGAAGTACTTGGCCGTCATAGCGCCCACCGGACAAACGTCCGTGACGCACAAGTCGTATTCGTGGTCAAGTTTTTCGCCCGGGAAGGTCGTAATGTAAGTGTGGTCGGCGCGGCCAGCAAGTTGCAGCTGTTCGGAACCGGCAATGGTACGCATAAAGCGCACGCAACGGTCGCACTGCACGCAGCGTTCTTCGTCAAGCAAAACGCGGGGGCCTAAGTCCACGTGCTTACCGCCACGGAGCTGACCCTTCGCATCAATGAACTGGTGCGCCGGATTGCCGTGGTAGTTCTTGCCGTATTCCGGGCGCATACGGGATTCGTTCTGCCCCGCTTCCATATAGTTTTCTTGCAGGGTGCATTCACCGGCCTTGTCGCAAATCGGGCAATCAAGCGGGTGGTTCACCAGCATGAATTCTTGCGTTGCCTTGCGGGCGTTCTTCACGCGGGCACTAGATGCGGGCGTGTAAATCTTCATGCCCGGAGCGACCGGCGTGTAGCATGCAATCACGAGCATGCGACCGCGGGGGCCTTCTTGCTCCACCAAGCACTGGCGGCAGTTACCGGACACCGGCAAATACTGGTGGTAACATACGTGAGGAGTTTCAATCCCGACAGCCTTGAGGGCTTCGAGGAGGTTCGTGTCGCCCGGAACCATCACCGGCTTGTCGTCCACGAAGATTTCCACCTTCGGGCTGTTCTCGGTCGGGAGTTTCGGCATGTTATAGTAGTTACTCATATGATTACCAGAAAATTCCAGGACGATAGTTTTCCTGAACACGCGGCTTGGCATGTTCGGGGTTCTTTGCGATTAATTCATCAAAGTCAGCGCGGAACTTCGCCGTGTAGGAGCCCACCGGGCCACCGAGCGAAATAGAAAGCGGGCAAATCGTCACGCCGCCAAATCCACCAGAAAGGCTCTGCATCAGTTCCACGTCGCCGTCGTGACCCTTGCCATCCACAATCTGGTTCAGAATGCGGTGCAGAAGACCCGTACCTTCGCGGCACGGAGTGCACTGGCCGCAAGATTCGTGGCTGTAGAAGTTGCCAAGCACGTTCAGGAGTTCAGCCATGTTGTGCGTATCGTTAATCACGATCATGGCGCCCGAACCGAACATCGTCTTCATGGAAGCGAGGCATTCGTAGTCCATGGTGGCTACGGCACATTCGCCGGCGTTCAGCGGAGCACAGGAAGAACCGCCCGGGAGTACCGCCTTCAGGTTCCCGCCCACGACGCCACCGGCGTATTCGTTGATCATCGTCATCATCGGAGTGCCGAGCGGAGCTTCGTACACGCCCGGATTCTTCACGTCGCCCGAGATGCAGAACACCTTGGTACCGCCTGCACGGGGCGTCCCCATCTTGGCGTATTCTTCGGGTTCATGCTGGAAAATCCACGGGAGAGACATAATGGTCTCGACGTTGTTCACGCAAGTCGGGCTCTTCCAGGCGCCACTCACCGCCGGGAAAGGCGGCTTCAGACGGGGCTGTCCCTTCTGGCCTTCGAGCGAGTTGATCAAAGCAGTTTCTTCACCGCAAATGTAGGCGCCTGCGCCACGGTGAACAAAGATATCGAAACTGAACTTGGTGCCGCAAATGTTTTCGCCGAGGTAGCCGGCGGCGTATGCCTGGTTCAAAGCCTTGTTCAGGCTTTCGATGCAGGGCAGGAATTCGCCACGGCAGTAGATGTATGCGGCACGGCTACCGAGAGCCCAGGCTGCAATAATCAAGCCTTCGATCAAGCGGTGCGGATCTTCCATCATCAGGAAGTGATCCTTAAAGGTACCGCCTTCGCCTTCGTCAGCGTTGACTACAATGTACACGGGCTTGCCGGAATTGCGCGGAACAAAGCTCCACTTCATGCCGGTCGGGAAGCCTGCACCGCCACGGCCACGCAGGCCGGAACGCTGCACGTAGTCAATCACTTCGAACTGGCTCATGTTGAACAAGCGATCCGAAATGTTCGCATAGCCGCCCAGCTTCTTGTAGACTTCGATGTCCTGAGCACCCTTGCCAAAGTTTTGCGTACAAACTTTTACTACTTCAGCCATAATTACTTAGCCTCCTCAACCGGAGCCGGTTTCTGGGTGGTAACGGCTTCCTTGGAAGGCTTTGCCGTACGTTCACCGGAAGTTGCAATCATGCGATACACATCGCCCGCCTTGCCGTTTGCATCGACGAAAGCCTTGTCCTTCACGCCGGGCTCGCCCACGGCGACCCAGTCATTGCCGTTCTTCTTTTCGACGACAATCTTCGTGAATTCGGGAGCGCCCTTCCAGGTGAGGGTCGCACCGTTTTCGTCGGCTTCGGCCTTCACGTTAAGCACCGGAGAAGGCGGAGCGTAGTCAGCGACCTGCGGCTTGGCCGTAGCACCCGGAGCACCGGGATGGCCACCGTGGCCCTTCACTGTGCCGCCGAGTACGTCGTGCTTCGGCACGTTATTCGCATGGGCCTTGCACCAGTCGATAATGCGATCGATGCTTGCTTCGGTAAGAGTCGTACCGCGCTTCATCTTGAGCTGACCGTCGACCACGTCGGTGGCGAAGTCATCGTTCACCAGCATCATCGGGCCGTTGCCGCAGCTACCCAGGCATTCCACCTGGAGCACGGTAAACATGCCATCGGGAGTGGTTTCGCCGGACTTAACGCCAAGCTTGTTTTCCACATACTTGATAAGCGGCTGGGCACCCTTGATAGCGCAGCTGATGTTGCGGCAGAACTGCAACAGGAACTTGCCCTTGGGAGCGTGGTTGTACATGGTATAGAAAGTGGCAACGCCAAGAGCATGAGCCGGAGCGCAACCGCAAACGTTTGCCGCCCAGCGGATACCTTCAGTCGGCACCCAGCCGAACACGCCCTGCACCAGCCAAAGGACTTCAAGCAAAGCGCCCTGGCCCACCGGATAGCGGCTGAGCAAGTCGGCGCAACGTTCCTTGATTTCGGGAGTGTCGAGCTTGGCGAGCACTTCCTTCGGAGCGGGCTGCGGAACAGGCTTGTTCACGTAGCCAAAAGTCTGACCCGGATCCGGGAGAGCGGGAATCGCTTCGCTCGGGCCGTCGAACTTCAAATGGTTATTCGATACAAACTGAACTGCACCTTGAATATGTTGTGTCATCGGTCAAGTTCTCCAGCAATCATGTTGAGGCCAGGCAGAGTTGCCATGGAGTCGGCAAGGGTCAGGCCTTCGACCAGTTCGTTAAATGCAGACACATGGGCAAACGACGGGGAACGCACCTTGATGCGGTAGGGGTGGCCGCTGCCATCGCTTACGATGGTAAAGCCGAGTTCGCCGTTCGCGCATTCGCTTGCGCAGTAGTATTCGCCTTCGGGCACGCGCACACCTTCGTACACGCTCTTGAAGCGGCCGATAAGGGCTTCCATGTCCTGGTAGGCAAGCTTGTGCGCTGGCACGCGGATGCGTGGGTCGACAATGTCGACCGGGCCTGGAGCGAGGCGCTTCAGGGCCTGGCGCACAATCTTCACAGATTCTTCAATTTCGGCAAGGCGCACCTGCAGGCGGTCGTTGGCATCGCCCTGGGTTCCCACCACGACTTCCCAGTCGTAGGTTTCGTAGTCGTAGTAAGGTTCGTCCTTGCGGAGGTCGCTTTCGACACCCGTCGCACGGAGACACGGACCAGTCCAGCCGTAGCTGATAGCGCGTTCGGCAGAAATCTTGCCGACGCCCACGGTACGGTCGAGGAAGATACGGTTGCGGTCCAAGCAGGCGTGCAGGTCCTTGAGGGCCTTTTCCACCGACTTGCAAGCAGCGAGCACGTCGTCTTCGAAACCGTCGTAGCTGTCGCGGTAGAGGCCGCCAATGCGGGCAAAGCTGTTCGTGAGGCGTGCGCCCGTGAGCTTTTCCCAAATCAGCATGATTTCTTCACGCGGATTGAAAGCGTACATGAACGGTGTGGTGCCGCCCAAGTCCTGGAAGGCAGCAGCCGTGCAAATAAAGTGGTCGTTAATGCGAGAGAGTTCGTTCACAATCACGCGGAGCACCTTGCAGCGTTCCGGGATTTCGATACCATACATGTTTTCGACTGCGCGGCAGAATGCAATGTTGTTCATCATTGCAGAGCAGTAGTTCAAGCGGTCGGTGTACGGGATCACCTGCTGCCAGGTGCCGCGTTCGACCATCTTTTCAAAACCGCGGTGCATAAAGCCGATTTCATGGACTCCGGCCACGATGGTTTCGCCATCGAGGGCAGCCAGCAGGCGCACGCAGTGGTGAGTCGCCGGATGCGTCGGGCCCACGTTCAGGGCCATCAGGTTCATCTTTTCGCCATTCGGGTCAAGTACGATCATTCTCTGATACTCCCTTCAAGATATTCTTCTTCGACAGGCATGATTTCCTTGGAGCGCTGGATTACCTTGTAGCCCTTGGATTCCAGACGCTTTTCCAGTTCAGGAATCAAGAAATCGCTTGTCGAGAGCCACTGGCGCTTCTGGGCAGGATAATCCTTGCGCAGCGGGTGGCCTACAAATTCAACATGGTTCAAAATGCGGCGCAGGTCCGGGTGTCCTTCGAACACGATACCGAACTGGTCGTAGACTTCACGTTCAAGCCAGTTGGCGCTTGCATACAAATCTGTAAGGGTCGGCACCTTCAGGTCGGCTTCGCTGACCACCACCTTAAGACGGACGCGGCGGCCCGGGTTCTTCATGCTCTTAAAAGCGTAGCTCACGGCAAAACGCGGACCTTCATGGTTCGGATAAGTCAGGTAGTCAATTCCGGCGAGGTCGAGGAGCATGTCGAACTGCATCGACGGATCGTTCTTCAGGAATTCGACCGCATTGTGCAGGTATTCCTTCGGGACCACCACGCAGGCATCCCACTTGGCACTCGCATCACGCTTGGCGCCAAACTTGGATTCTAGAATGTCAATCACGGATTCCATCATTACTCCTTCCAGAACTGTGCTTTCTTGACAAGTTCCTGCTCTTTTTCAGTCACGAATTCCTTGAGCTCAGCAGTCTTTTCGCGAGCAAATTCACGGGCTTCCGCCTTCGCCTGTTCGGTTTTCGCCTTGATCATTTCGAGCTGATCCTTGACGCGTTCGGCACGCTGTTTCATGTAGGACTCATCCTTGATCTTCTTCTGGAGGTCAAACATCGCCTCGAAGAACGCTTCCGGACGAGAGGGGCAACCACCGATATACACGTCTACCGGAATAATGTGGTCAATGCCCGGCACAGTGCAGTAGCAGTCATAGAAACCACCGGAGCTGGCGCAGGCACCCATGGCGATTACCCAACGGGGTTCGGCCATCTGTTCGTACATGCGCTTGAGTATTGGCGCTTGCTTATAGGAAATGGTACCGGCCACAAGTAGCACATCGGACTGACGCGGCGTAAAACGCACATATTCAGACCCGATACGGGACAAGTCGTAGCGACCCACTTCGGTACTCATAAATTCGATTGCACAGCATGCCGTTCCATACGGAAACGGCCATAGGGAGTTCGTACGGCCCCAATTGACCAAAAAGTCAAGAGAAGTCGTAATGAAATTCGGCTTTTCTGCCTCATTACTCATAGGAGGTTACCTCTTTAAATGCGTGCGTAAAGATAGCTTTTTAGAGTAAGGGAGAGAGCCTAAAGAGCAAAGAAAAGATGAATGTAATATAGTATTTTAAGTTAGCTTAGTCTAATATCAAAATCTAATTTTTTTGCGACAGGAGACTCGTTCGCCTTAGAAAAAACATATATTGAGAGATATGCATCACATTTGTACTCCTTTAAAAAGAAATACGGTTGCAACCCATGTAATTTTTTTGTAATTTTGGCGCGGTTTTGGTATGTTGAGGATGTAATGGATATTCCTTTGTACAATGATATTTATCTTGATTTTAGGTCCAAGCTCTTGGGTCCAGTCTTTAGTACAGACGAAATATTCGCCCTTATGTCCAGGCACCTCCCGCTTCTTGCCCAAAGCACACACATCGGCCTAGTCCACTGCAGTTTCTATGCACCGGTTAGCCAATTTGCGCCTAACGGGATTTCCGGGGATTTTACGGCCTATCACGACAAGAAAAATCTGCCGACAATACCGGCCACTCCCGATTTTTCCGAAACCATGACCACTGGCGAGCAGGGATCCTTCACCTTTCAGGCTCACCCTATCGAAGGCCATTCCTTTACAGAACAAGAAAGGAAATTCGTCCAGCTCCTGAGTTGGGACTTCTTTATTCTCACTGGCCGCGCCCGCCTCATGGGCAATACCCGCAAAGTCGCCATTTCCGACGGCATGACCGGAGCCTACAACCAAGCAGGCATTTTCGCCTTTACCCAACAGTTCATCAGGGAAAATCTCAAAGACTATACCGCCTTCTTTATTAACCTGAAGAATTTCAAATATATTAATAAGTCCATGGGCAACCAGATGGGCGACCTCGCCCTTAGGACCTTCGTAAAGCAGATTCTCCTGTTCCTGGACAAAACCGAGCTCATAGCAAGACTGGGTGGCGACAACTTCTTCGTTCTGACCAAAAAAAATCGCCAAAAGGAATTTATTGACAAGTTCAAGATTACAGAGTTGAACTTAAGTCAGGGCCCCAAACCCGTAGACGTCCGCATTCAGACCCGTATAGGAGTCTACCCCATCGAAGAAAACGTGATCGTAGGCGACGCCTTGAACAACGCCTCCACAGCAATGATGGCCGCGAGAGTGATCAAGAACCGCGACGTGGTGTTCTTCACCAAGGAAATGCAGATTCAGTCTATCCACCAGAGAGAAATCTCCAGCGAATTCCACAACGCCCTCAGGAACCGCGAATTGGTGGTTTTCTACCAGCCCAAGATAGACCTGGCGGACAAACACATAAACGGTGCCGAAGCCTTGGCACGCTGGGTCCGTCACAAAACAATCGTGCCGCCCATGGACTTCATTCCGGTTCTGGAACGCGAAGGTTCGATCTGCGAATTGGACTTTTACGTTTTCGAGACCGCCTGTAACGACATTCACGAGTGGATCAAGGCGGGCATCGAACCCGTCCGCATTTCTTCGAACTTTTCCAAGTTGCATTTACGCAACGAAGATTTTGCCGACCGCATTCTCGGAATTCTACACAAATACGAACTTGACGGCAAGTACATCGAAGTGGAACTAACTGAAGTATCCGACTTTGACGATACCGTTGCCATGAAGAAGTTCATCGACATCATGCGCCAAAACGATATCGGCGTCGCCATCGATGACTTCGGCACAGGATACTCCACCTTAAACGTGCTCAAGGACTACAACATTAGCGTAGTCAAGATTGACAAGTCCCTCCTGAATAACATCGGCAAGGCAAATTCCCACGACGAAGTCATTCTCCGCAACGTGGTGAAAATGGCCCGAGAATTGAGCAAAGACGTCATCGCCGAGGGCGTGGAATCCCAGGAACAGGCCGACTACCTCAAGGGAATCAATTGCAGAAGTGCGCAGGGATTCCTGTTTGACAAGCCCCTGGTCCGTGACGACTTCCAGAAGCGCCTGACCGGCGAAGTGGTGTACTAATTTCTATATTCTTCTTTATGAAGAACCTCGTTCACGACAGAAAGATTTGTCTCGCCTGTGCGGGCTGTGTGGGCATTTGTCCCCAGATGGCCTTGGACATGTACGGGCTCGACTTGCAGATTGACCCCGAAAAATGCATCAAGTGCGGCATTTGCGTCAAGGCATGCCCTGTAGGCGCGCTAAAAATCGAGGAGGCAAGCAATGCTTAATTCCGAATACGATGTCGTGGTCATTGGCGCAGGGCCCGGCGGTTCTGTAGCCGCAAGAAACTTAGCACGTGCAGGGCACAAGGTGCTGCTTCTCGAAAAGCGCGAACGCATCGGGTTCCCGGTACGTTGTGGCGAGGCAAGTACGACACTCGCCGACTTGCAGACTTATGGTCCCATCGACGACAGCTGCATTGAAAGCATTATCAACGGGCTCTACATTTACGGCCCCGCCGGCGTGAACATTGAGGTTCCGAAGCCCGCCACCGGCATCATGCTGAACCGCGAAATTTTCGACCCGTGGCTAGCAAAACTTGCGGCCGACGACGGCGCCCAGGTAGAAACCTGTGCCCGTGCCGATTTCGTGGGCGACGTGGAAGGCGGCAAGCGCATGGTTCGCGTCGTCCTCGGCAAAGGCGACGGATGCGGTACCGTCACCGAAACTGCCACACAAGAAATTTTTGCAAAAATGGTCATCGCAGCCGACGGTGTCGAAAGCCGCATCGGTCGCATGGTGGGCCTCAAGTCCGCGCAGAACCCGCGCGAAACATGCACGGGCGTAGATATCCAGGTCCAGGGGCTTTTGACCAAGCCCGACTACCTGACCTTCTGGCAGGGGCATGACTTTATCAACGACGGTTACATCTGGAGTTTCCCGAAGCAGAAATCCAACGTCACAAATTTCGGCGCAGGATTCCTCGCCGCAGGCAAGCACAGCGGAAATATTCTCGAAGTCACTATGGAATGGCTCGAGAAGCTGTTCCCTGGTGCAAAAATCAATCATACCGTCGGTGGAATGGTCCCGGTTTCCAGCACCCTCAAGGACTACACTCTCGACCACTTCGCCCTGGTGGGCGACGCCGCCCACCACACCAACCCTCTTACGGGTGGTGGCATCGCTGCCGCAATGCGCGCCGGCAGATTCTGCGCCGAGTATGTGGACCAGGGGCTCAAGGCAGACAATCTTTCGAAGGCTTTCTTGAAACAGTACGAAACGCGCTGCTACAATTACTTCGGCAAGATGCACGACTTCGAATACAAGTTCCGCAGATTCCTGCTCGCCATCAACCGCGAAGACCAAATCGGACTTTACAAGGTGCTGCAAGGCTTCGCCTTAAGCGGATACAAGAAGAGCGCCTTCCTCAAGACGCCCATTCAAACAGCGAAGTATCTGTACAAGTTCTGGAAGTTTAAATAGTTGGCAGTACCTGCATTCCACATTTCACACTGTTTTGAGTTTTGCTCAAAACAAATTATCGACTTTCGTTTGGGCAAGCACACGATTATAGATAATCCGCTTGCCCATTTTTCCGTCTGTCGCGCACACGTGATCTTTAGGCGGTTTCAAAACGGAAGTCACCAAATGGGCGGCCACCGTTTCGGCATGCACCGGGCGCACGTATGCCGGAATCCATTCTGGATGCGCCCCAAAAATCTTTTGCAACAGATCTTCGCCAAAACGACGATCCTTGTGCTTTCCTAATAGCAGCGAAGGACGCACCAGCGTCAAGGTTTCAAAGCCAATCATGTCTAGGCCTTCTTCCAACAGCCCCTTTAGGCGATTATAAAAATAGGGCGAATGACTGTCGGCACCCATGGCGCTTACGCACAAAAAGTTTTTCACTCCGGCCTTCTTGGCAATGGCTGCAAGTTTCAGAGGCAATTTCAGGTCAACCTGTTCCTGAGCGGCCTTTCCTCCCGCCTGCTTTCTAGTGGTACCTAGACAACACACCACTGCATCGCAACCGGTAAAGCCCGCATAGAAAAACAGACGCATGGCATCATTATCCTGTTCAAAATCCACCTGTTTGAAGTCGATTTTGAAAGCGCCTTCAAGAATTCCCAAATCCTTTAAATCAGGCACTTTTCGGACGGGACAAAAAACTCGCACCACCTGCGGGAGGCGCGCGAGTAATTTCAAGACATTCTTGCCGACAAGTCCAGTTGAACCTAGAACAGCAATTTTCATCGCTATAAACCGAGAATTCTACGGGTTCTGCAGAGCGGCGAGAGAATCAAGCGTAGCCTGATGCTTTTCGGTATACATGTAGCCCAAGTCAATTCCACGAATCGGCAGAAGCGTCACGAGATTTGCCTCGTCCACGACGATAGCGATACCGGAAAGATAATTGGCCCACTTGCCGCTTTCAAAGAACTTCAAGTCAACCGTTCTGTTTGAGGCATAGGCAATCAACGGCTCAATCAAAAGGTCATGAGAAATCAACACACTCACACGCTTCCAGTTCGGCAGATTTGCCAAGATTACTTCGTTCACGAACTGGTCGCCACGCGGCATCAGCTCGTACAAGTATTCCGGAATCTTGTCCTTGGTGAATCGAGACGGATTCGGATCGTCGTAAGCCCAAGAAGAAATGAACTTCCAGGAACCGCCACGGTTTCTGACAAAGGCGTCCATGGTATCAGAAGGGACCTTCAAGAAGTAGCCACCATTGATACCTTCCCAAGTAACCACTTCAACGCCCGTTTCGCCGCGGCCCTTAGCAATGTTTTCTGCCGTCGTGCGGGTACGGATAAAATCAGTCGAAGAGTAATAGAAGGATTCATCGCCACCGGCAAGCTTCGCGCCTACGCTCAAGGCCTGTTCCACACCCTTTTCAGTCAAAAGGGATTCCTGACCTTCGCTAGTTTCGCGTTCGGCATGACGCATCACGAACACCAACTTCGATGTCGCAGGTACCGCCTTGTACACGTCTCCTACATCAAAGAAGCCTGTGCTATCGGGAGTAACGGCCAAATTAGCGGCAGCCGGATCGCGATTGAAAGAAGACACCGTTGTTGCAGGGTCCGGATTGACAACAGGATCAGTCGGAGTCGTCGCCGTATCCGTCGGAATTTCCGGGTTCGTTACAGGATCGGTCGGATTGGTAGCCGGGTCAGTAATCGGATCCGTCGTCGTCGGATTGGTAGACGGGTCAGAAGGATTTGTGGCCGGGTCTGTTACAGGATCTGTAACAGGGTTCGTTGCAGTCGAATCAGTCGGAGTCACCGCCGGAGTCGTCGTTTCGGGAGCTGCCGGCGTAGAATTGGAAGAATCGTCACCACAACCTGCAATAACAACAGAAATAAAGGCTGCACAAATCATAGGAAAAGCTTTGCCGGCAATAAATTTTTTCATATTCATCGTTTTTCCTCTAGTTTATTATCTATTCCCCTAATTTAACTATTTGCTCCACACAAAACCCGTAAATATTTCTAAACTTAATGGTGTAAAATTTTAACCCTAACCCATAGGACCGTCTTATGGCAAAAACATTCAAAAAAGCAGAAGAAGTGACCGTGCTCGGTAACGACGCGGAATCCTTCCGTAAGGCCTTTACCGACCACATCCACCACACGCTCGCCCGTAACAGCGCGACCGTGACCGACCACGAAAAGTTCCTCGCCGTGGCATACGCCGTGCGCGACCGCTTGGTTGACCGCTGGATCAAGACGCAGGAAACCTACTACCAGAAAGACGTGAAGCGCGTCTACTACCTGTCCCTCGAATTTTTGATTGGCCGTACCCTCGGCAACTCCGTTCTGAACCTCGACGTCGAAAGCGCCGTGACCGAAGCTCTTGACGAACTCGGCATGACTCTCGAAGAACTCCGCGAACAGGAAGTTGACGCAGGTCTCGGTAACGGTGGTCTCGGCCGCCTGGCCGCTTGCTTCCTCGATTCCATGGCCACGCTCGAACTCCCGGCTACCGGTATGGGCATCCGCTATGAATACGGTATGTTCAGCCAGAAGATCGTGAACGGCGAACAGGAAGAACAGCCGGATAACTGGCTGCGCCTCACCAACCCGTGGGAAATCGCCCGTCCGTCGAACGAAGTCAAAGTTCCGATGTACGGCTACGTCGTGAGCTGGATGGACGAAAAGGGCAAGCTCCGCAACCGTTGGGAAACCAAGGACTACGTGCTCGCCCTCCCCTACGACACTCCGATTCCGGGTTACAAGAACAACACCGTGAACAACCTGCGCCTCTGGAGCGCGAAGTCCACCGACGACTTCGGCCTCAGCTACTTCAACAACGGTGACTACATCGCCGCCGTGCAGGACATGGAACTTTCCGAAACCATTTCCAAGGTGCTCTACCCGAACGACGCTTCCATGAACGGTAAGGAACTGCGCCTCAAGCAGCAGTACTTCCTCTGCTCTGCATCTCTGCAGGACATCATCCGCCGCTTCAAGAAACTCCACGAAGGCGAATGGAAGGTGTTCCCCGAAAAGGTCGCTATCCAGCTGAACGACACGCACCCGGCCATCTCTATCGCCGAAATGATGCGCATCCTCCTCGACGAAGAAAACCTGGAATGGGACGAAGCTTGGGAAATCGTGACGCACACGTTTGCCTACACGAACCACACCCTGATGCCCGAAGCTCTCGAAAAGTGGCCGGTCAGCCTCTTCGAAAAGCTGTTGCCGCGTCACCTCCAGATTATTTACGAAATCAACGCTCGTTTCCTCCGTCAGGTGTCCCTCAAGTGGCCCGGCGACAACGCTCGCCTTGCCCGCATGAGCCTCATCGAAGAAGGCGGCTGCAAGATGGTCCGCATGGCTTACCTCTCCATCGTGGGTTCGTTCGCCGTGAACGGTGTGGCAGCACTCCACTCCGACCTCTTGAAAACCACGCTCTTCAAGGACTTCTACGAACTGTGGCCTGAAAAGTTCAACAACAAGACGAACGGCGTCACGCCGCGTCGCTGGGTCCGCAAGGCTAACCCGGCTATGTCCGAACTCATTTCTTCCAAGATCGGCGAAGGCTGGGTCAAGGACCTCGACGAACTGAGGAAGCTCGAAAAGTTTGCGAAGGACGCCAAGTTCCAGAAGGAATTCATGGCCGTCAAGAAGCAGAACAAGGAACGCCTCGCCAAGTACCTCAAGGCAACGCAGGGCGTGGATGTCGACGTGAACACGTTCTTCGACGTGCAGGTCAAGCGTATCCACGAATACAAGCGCCAGCTCCTGAACATCCTGCATGCCATTCACCTGTACATCCAGCTGAAGGACGGCAAGGAAATCATGCCGCGTACCATCATGATCGGTGGTAAGGCCGCTCCGGGTTACTGGATGGCCAAGCAGATCATCCGTCTTGCCAACGCCGTGGCCGCCATCATCGATGCCGATCCGGTTTGCAAGGGCAAGCTCAAGATGGTGTTCCTCGAGAACTACCGTGTGTCTTTCGCCGAAAAGATTATTCCGGCCGCAGACCTCTCCGAACAGATTTCGACCGCAGGCACCGAAGCTTCCGGTACCGGTAACATGAAGTTCGCCTTGAACGGCGCACTCACCATCGGCACGCTCGACGGCGCCAACGTCGAAATGAAGGAAGAAGTCGGCGACGACAACATCTTTATCTTCGGCCTCACCGTGGAAGAAGTGACCGACCTCCTCGCCAAGGGCTACCGTCCGCGCGACTTCTACGAACACGACGACGATCTCCGCCGCGTGATCGACCTGATTGCATCCGGCTTCTTCAGCCCGGATCGTCCGGACCTGTTCAAGCACATTGCAGACAAGCTCCTCACCAACGACAACTACCTGCTCTGCGCAGACTTCCGCAGCTACGTGGATATGCAGAAGAGAGTCGCCGAGGAATACTTGGACAAGAAGACCTGGGCTGAAAAGGCAATCCTCAACGTCGCTCGCATGGGCAAGTTCAGCTCTGACCGTACCATCAAGCAGTACGCCGAAGAAATCTGGAACGTCAAAGGCTGCAGCATCAAGCTGTAGTTTAGTAGGCAGTTAACAGTAGGCAGTGATTCTAGAACCAAGGCCTATTACCTATACCTTATGACATTAAAAAGTCCCGCGATGAAAGTCGCGGGATTTTTATATTTAAAATATGGAAATCAAGAAGACGAATGCGGCGAGAATCCTGGACCGCCAAAAAATTTCTTACGAACTCATCCCCTACAAGGTCGACGAAAACGACCTGGGAGCACAACACGTGGCCGACAGCCTCGGCGAAGACATCAACCAAGTTTTCAAGACCATACTTGTTCACGGCGACAAGATCGGCTACTTAATTTGTGTGGTACCGGGCAACCTCGAAGTGGACCTGAAGGGGGCCGCCAAGGTGAGCGGCAACAAGAAAATCGACACCGTCCCGCTCAAGGATTTGACGCCGCTCACCGGCTACATTCGCGGCGGTTGCAGCCCGCTCGGCCTCAAAAAGAATTTTCCGATTTTCATTCACGAAACCGCGATGAATTTTCCTTACATCTATGTAAGTGCAGGTGAACGCGGATTGCAACTGAAAGTTGCACCCGCCGACCTCGTAAAGGCGACCCGCGCCACCGTGGGCGTAATCGCGCGAGTCCCGCCCGAAGCCCCCGAAGATTAAGCGAGCATTTCAAGCATAAAAAAGCCTCCCCCGCAGGAGAGGCTTTTTCAAATTCACTATGAATCGAACTACTTCACCGAAATACTACGGAAAGCGCGATCCTGTTTCACCATGTAAACGCCGGAATTGTACTTGGCCTTGATTGCCGCATTCAAGGTTTCTGCGTCAGCCGTTTCAAAGGAGCCGAGGTACTTGCCCTGAGCGTCAAACACGAGCGACGTATTGTTACCGACAGTCATAGAACGAATACCCTTGATAGCCTCCGTCGAGCTGCTGGATTCAGGTTCAGCAGAAGAGCTGGACTGTTCCGCACCTTCGATATAAACCTTGGCATAGGGGAAGTCATATTCACCCTTGGCATTTGCACCGCTATTGCTTCCGGCTTCGCCGAGAATCTTGGCTTCGTGCATCTTGCCCATTTTCATGCCAAGTTCTTCCCACTTCTTGAAGTGAGCGGTAATGTCAATAGTACCGCAATCGCGCTTTGACTTACGGACGCTGAAATACTGCTTAAAGTATTTATTGTCGCCATCGATGGAATAAGAGGTGCGGTCACCTTCATAAACCGTATACTGAGCACCATCGATTTCAAACACGCCATGATTCTTTGCAGAAGCTCCCTGAGCAACCCAGTCGCCCGGCATATACTGGCTACCGGTGTTATCCACAATGTACCATTCCACCAGAGGTTCACGGGTCCAGCCGTAAATGCCGATATAGGAATAATCGATTCCAGAGAGCCCGCTCTTGACCAGCTTGAAGTCCGCCTTCATGTGGCCGATTTCTTCGTGAGTCTTGTCGCTATTGAAAGCAAGACCCGTGCGGCACAGATAGTCCTTGGCGCCGGTCATTTTGCAATTGAAGGAGCCGTCGGCGTAGAACGTCGCAGAACCACCATTGCCGCCTTCGTTCCAGAGTTCGTAACCAACGTTACCGATAGTACCGACCTCGTTCGTAGACACTTCCACGGATTCACCGCTATGGGTTGTCGTATTACAGAAATCCTGAGCAAAGGTATTTGCAGTCAGGACACAAGTGGCAATTAAGCCAAATTTAAGAATAGTTCTCATATACACCTTCCTGTTGTAAGACGAAATTTAATTCAACAAAATTGTCTTTGCAAGTTCGCAAACCGTATTCGTTAATCCAAATTGAGGCAGCCCGACTGAATTCCACGAATAAGCGACTTGTACTCTTCCATGAAAGCTTCGTGATTTTGCTTCACGAAATTCAGGTTGTTTTCTTTGCAAGCCAATTCAAGTGCCTTGGCATCTTCATAAACTTTGATTGCTCCGATTGTAAGAGAGGTGCTTTTTACAGCGTGAACCGTAATGCGGTAATACTCCAAGTTGCCATTTTCAAAGTATTCCTTTAGTTCTGCAGTCTTTTCACTTTTTACATATTCGTCAAGCATTTCTTTATAGAACTTCTTGTCATTCATACAATAAGCAAGGCCTGTTGCCGTATCCAAGAAATCTGACAGAGCCAACTGCGACTTGGGTTCTGTGACCTTGAGAGGTTCATCAAGCTTTTCTTCTCCAATAATCTTGACCAATTCCTTAGACAGGAATTTTTTTAGTGTCGCGAGCAAGACTTCCTCGCGGATCGGTTTCGCCATGTAATCCGAGAAGCCTTCATCCATATAGCCATTGCGGGCTTCTGCCACGGCATTTGCGGTCAGCATCACTACCGGAGTATTGGCATTCGGATTCTTCTCCAGCTTTTTCATGCGGCGGAATGCTTCCACGCCATCCATGACCGGCATCATGTGATCCAGGAAAATGACATCGTAACGTTTGTTTTGTATGAACTCCAAAGCTTCGGCGCCATTCATCGCCGTATCAATTTGAATCTTGGAGCCTTTCAAAAGGCCTACAAAAACCTTCAGGTTCATTTGCACGTCGTCAACCACCAAGATTTTCGCCTCGGGCGCTTCAAACCTTTCTTGCGCGGCATCCACCACATTCACGTGTTGCCTATAGAGCTTTTCAAAATCGCCAAGGGGTTTTTCATCGCTGACTTGCTGCAACAGGCATACTGTAAAGACAGACCCTACACCGTAAGTACTTTCAACCTCGATGGTACCACCCATCATATCCAACAGTTGCTTGGTCAAATTCAGTCCGAGGCCTGTCCCTTCAATGTTACGGTTGCGTTTTTCATCGAGTCGCACAAAGTCGGCAAATAATTTTTCGCGATCTTTTTCGCGAATACCGATACCCGTATCCTTCACCTGTATAAAGAGTTCCACACGGCTAGTATTGTCGCCCTGCATCGGATCGACATCGACCTTTTCAGCCCAGACAGAAAGCGTAACCGAACCTTCGTTCGTGTACTTGACCGCATTCGAAAGCAAGTTGTTGACCACCTGTCTAATGCGGACTTCGTCACCGAACAACGCCGTCGGGATTTCGGGTGAAATATCCATTACCAGTTCCAGGTTTTTATCCTTGGCACGAACAGCAACCATGTTGTAGCAGTCATTCAAGACCGTAAATACGCTATACGTAACAGGCAAAATTTCCATTTTTCCTGATTCGATTTTGGAGATATCCAAAATGTCGTTAATCAGAGAAAGCAACGTCTGGCCTGCACTCTGAATATTCAAGGCATAATCCCGCAGGGTTTCATCTTTGCATTCCTTCAAGAGCATGGAATCCATACCTAGAATTCCGTTAATCGGCGTGCGGATTTCATGACTCATGTTGGCCAGGAATATACTTTTTGCCTTGCTCGCACTTTCAGCGTTTTCCTTTTCGCGAATCAATTCCTTGTTTTCGCGCGCCTTCTTTTCAGAAAGCACCACATAAACCATTGCAATGGTAAACATGAAAATCAAAAGGCCGAACACCCAAAGAATCAAGAACGAAATACTGTCTTTTTCTGAGGCCACCTCGCTGGCAGGCACCACGCCCCGCAAAGAAACTCCCGGCAGTTTAAGTTCTGCCACAAAGTAATAGTATTCCGTATCTTCTACTTCCCAATTAGTCGCAGCGGCAATAGACACATTCAATCCGTTATACAGTTTATCACGAACCGCACCGTACCCATTTTCGCCCCACAGCAAATCGGTCCCTAAGGAATCGTTAGGAGACTTGACAATAATGGAATCGTTTGACCCCCAAATAGCCGCATAGCCTTTACCCCCGTAACACACTACTCCAAAATTCTTGACAACCGTTTCTTCCTTGTACATACGGAACAACACGTACTTGATATTTTTTCCGCTGTATACAGGAGCCGAGAACATAAGCCCCGTCCCCTTGGAATAACTGATGAATCGCGCTCCATGGAACGATTCCGAAATGCCCTTAAAATCCGAAGCATTGATTTGCGCGGTATCGCCGCTATAGACGATTTTGCCATTCAGCGCAACAACACCATAGTAATATTCCCCATTCGGGTCTTCCAGTACAGAAAGCATTCTCTCTACATGGGGCAAATTGGCCGACACACCCGAAGCAATACCCGACAAGGATTTCAGTTCAAGCAACAGGCGTTCCGCTTCGGCATTAGCATAGCTTTCTGCCTGGTACGCCACCTGTTTTTCCGCATAATTCAGGAACAAACTCGAGAACTTGACACGCAGCAACACTCCCACCAAAAGGAGAATCAATACAAAGAAAAGAATTCCTATTAAGGGCCTTATACCAAATTTTTTTATCATGGTTCAATCGCACCCTTGACAAGCCAATTCATTTCGCTGTGCAGAACTTCGTCACCAATGGTTTCGCCCTCTTCAGAGCGAATTCCTCCATGGACATCCATAATCCTTCCGGAGAACACATTGTGACCCGTCTTGATTTTCTCTGCGGCCGCATTTACCAGAGCTTTCACGGAATCGGGAACCTCGCTAGAATAGAAAGCGAGTCCAACGGCATCTTTTTCAAGCCCAATCCAGTAATCCATATTTTCGTTGTCTTTTTTCTGGATGTAGTCCTGAATAAAGTCCTTGTAAATAATGGACCAATCAATAGCGATAGAGGTGAGCATCCTCGGAGAGAATCTATTGTTTTCTACATGATTTCCGATGCAATAAAGTCCACGTTTTTCGGCAACCTCAATAATAAACGCCCTATCTTGGTGAAAAGCGATGACATCAATACCCGAGCTGTCAATCAACTTATTGGCGTTTTCGGTTTCCGTCTCCCCTTCGTTCCAGGAATTGGTCCAACGCACAAATACTTTCGCTTTCGGATTGACGCTCTGGACCCCCAAAATAAAAGCATTCAAGCCCCTATATACCTGGATATTCTTCATCGCCGCCACATAACCAACGTGATTCGTTTCGGTCATGGATCCCGCAACAATTCCCGCTAGGTATCGAGCCTGGTAAATGCGGGCAAAATAAGCTTTATAGTTGGGAGCATCAAATTCCCAGTTGATTCCGTAAAATGTCACATCCGGATGAGATTCAATAATGTCCCTAATTAAAATGGGATAGTTATAACTGGTAAGCACAATGACTTTCAAGCTATCGCCAATCATTGCATTCACCGCATTTGCAAGGGGCACTCGTTCCTCGGGGATGTCGATTGTCAAAGTCCTTTGCACACCAAGGGAATCACATGCCGCCCTTATCCCCTTGTAATGCGTTTCATTCCAACCGTTATCGGCCGTATCACTTAAAAGGACAAAGCCTACACGGAGTTTTTGAGATTCCGTTTTCTTGACCGATTCTCTGTTATCAACTTTTTCAAATACCACATACAGCAACACAAAGAAAATGGCGACAGCCACTAGCGCCCCTATGGTAATCCTACTCTTCATCTGTTTTCACCCCCTTTACGAACCAGTTAAAATTATTCAGCATATCATTATCGGACATGCTTTCTCCTTCATTAATGCGAATCATTCCGGTGTCGTCTTCGATGGGTCCGTAAAATACATCAAAAGAACCATCCTGAATTTTTTTGCGTTCATTAGCCACAAGTTCTATCGCCTCCGGACTCACATGTTCTGTGAACGGAGCCAAGTCAACGATACCTGAATTAAGGCCGCTCCAATAATTTTTACCCACAAATTTTTTCTTGAGCACCTCCAGAATATGAGGCGTATAGAAATTTTCCCAGCGCCACACAGGAGCCGTCAAGAAATGTTTCGGATAAACACTCGCATTGTCCAAGTTGTAGCCCACAATCCACAACCCAAGAGAATCGGCAATGCGCATCGGCTCGTGACTATCCGTATGCAAGGTAAGCACATCGATAGAATCATTTCGCGCCAAAAGAGCGCGAGTCGCTTCGGCGCAAGCGTCATCTTCGTTCCAGGACTTCGTCCAGCGAACAATTACATTCGCATCCGGATTCGCCTTTTTCACACCCAAGGTAAAGGCATTGATTCCCCGGACTACCTCGGGAATATCAAATGCGGCCACATAACCGATTTTACCGGTTTTAGTCTGCATACCGGCGACAATACCCGAAAGGTAACGCATCTGGTAGATACGACCGAAGTAGGTCGACATGTTCTTGGAATATTTCACGCCAGAAGCATGAAAAAATTTAACATCCGGATGCCTGACTGCAACATTCTGGACATAAGACCCGAGCTGGAAGGAATTCGCAATGACAATCTTTGCACCCGCAGCAATCAAGCCTTCCATCACTTCTTCAGAAGTTTTATTGGCAGGAATCCGTTCACGATACATAACATCCAAGTTCAATTCCTTGGCTGTTTTCCGCATGCCCTCGTAATGCGACTGTCCCCAGCTACGGTCTTCAATGGAACCGTTCATAATCATCGCAACCTTTGTCTTTTCGCGAGTAATGTCGGTATTTTTCTTTTTCACATTGAACGTGAGCAATCCCGCTATAATAACAGCAAGGATTAACGTCGGGATAACATAAACCAATTTCATGTTACGACTCTTCCGCTGCAAGATAGTTTGACAATTTTTCTAGAATTTTCTTATAGTCTGACATGCATTTTTCATGCTGCTTCCGAACAAAATCAATATCACCTTCTTTACAAGCACTTTCAATCGCCTTGGCGGTGTCGGACAAAGCCACAGCCCCAATAGTCAGCGATGTACTTTTCAGGGAATGCATGTTGATCCGGTAACTTTCAAAATCGCTTTGGGCAAAAGCGTTTTCTAAATCGGAGCTGCGGTCATTTTTCACATACTCAGCAAGCATTTCACGATAAAAGCCTTTGTCATTCATGCAATAGCCAAGTCCCGTTGCTACATCTATGACACCCGAAAGATTCCCTAGAACATGCGGCGTTTCATTTGCTGAATTCTTTTCGCCAACATCCGCATCGTCAATCAGTTCCGGCGGCAGGAACTTTTTCACCGTCGAAAGCAGGACTTCTTCGCGAATAGGCTTTGTGATATAATCGGTAAATCCAGCTTGAATGTATGCATCCTTGGCGCCGACTACAGCATTGGCCGTAAGCATCACCACGGGAGTCTTCGTGATGTCGAAGTTCTTGATATCCTTCATACATTGGAGGGTTTCTATTCCATCCATGACTGGCATCATATGATCGAGAAGAATCAAGTCATAATGGTTATCTTCGACAAGCGAAAGTGCGTCTTCGCCGTTGGTCGCCGTGTCAATCGTTATTTCCGTTTCCTTGAGAAGTCCGCAAACCACCTTCAAGTTCATGCTCACATCGTCTACCACCAGCAACCGGGCCTTTTTCGCCTTGAACTTTTTCACGCCGGAATTAAACGAAATGAATTCCTTATGACGATCCATAAAGTTGCCAATCGCCTCGTCGCTCATTACAGGCTGCGGAATACGGACTTCAAACACGGAGCCTGAACCATAGACGCTCTTCACCAGCACGCGGCCATTCATCATTTCTACCAATTTCTTGGTAAGGTTCAAGCCGAGGCCTGTACCCTCGATATTCCTGTTATGGTCCAAATCGATTCGTTCAAAGCTCTGGAACAATTTATCGCGGTCATCGGAACGGATGCCAATACCCGTATCGGCTACGATGATAACAAGTTCAATCCGTTTGTCGGATTTTTCTGCCGGTAGCGTCTTGAAATCAACCAACAAGTCCACCGTTCCCGATGGCGTGTACTTGATTGCATTCGAAAGCAGATTGTTCACAATCTGGCGCAAGCGAACTTCGTCGCCCGTGAGCAGCGAAGGCGTTTTGGGATTCACGTTGATATTGAATTCCAGCCCCTTGCTTTGAGCGCGAGGTTCTGCGACACAATAGCAATCGTTCAAGACCGCAAACAAATCATATTCGCCGACAAAAAGTTCCATCTTACCCGATTCAATCTTCGTAATATCCAAGACATCGTTCACCAGCGACAAGAGCGTATGTCCCGCATTCTGAATATTCTGGGCATATTCCAGCAGCGAGGTATCCTTGCATTCCTTCAGGAGCATGGCGTTCATCCCTAAAATACCGTTGATCGGCGTGCGGATTTCGTGGCTCATGTTGGCAAGGAAAAAACTCTTGGCCATGTTCGCCGATTCCGCATTCTTGCGGGCTTCTTCGGCTTCGGCCCATGCCTTTCGAAGTTCGTCGGAATGTTGGGCTTCTTTGCGGGCATTATCCAAATTTTCAAGCAAACGGTGCGTGAGTTTTGCAATGGTAATGCACAAAAGCGTCATGGTAATCGCTTCAATCAAAAAGCCCGCCGAACGAGAAATCCACCAGAATGTATCCGAAGAAAATTCTGCATGGTTGGCACCGGGAGCCCTAAAGTAAAGGGATACCACAATCAATATGTAACTGAATATCGAAATTTTAAGGGTAAATGCCGCATTGAAAAATAAAAGGCTTGTGACCATGGCAAGAGAATAAGTCATGTAAATGCCGATGTTTTCATTAGTCGCAAGCGTCGCGATGATGCTCCCCATACCCAATACGCAAAAATACCGACGCACCACGAGCGGAGCTCCCATGCGTTCAATAAATGTCGGAAGCCACAGAATTACGAAAGCGATCGCTGTCAAAATCGTCAGTTCGCAATAGTCTATTTTAAACAAATGAATCACGTTTCCGAAATAGATTAACGGAAACATGGCCCATAACCAGCGCATCACGCGTGTCAGGGTTTGCAAAACACGACGGTCATTTTCATCGAAAATATCGTTAGAATCAATAGTCGGCATCGCCCACCCCGTTATCAGGCAAGTCCATCGTCACGCATGGTGTAATTCACATCTTCGTCAATCATCTGGAGCATGACATCGGCGAAGTCCGGATCGAACTGCTGACCGCGACCGCGCACAATTTCACTGCGTACCGTTTCTTGCGGCAAGGCCGAACGATAACTACGGCGGCTCGTCATGGCATCGTAAGCGTCGGCCACGGCGATAATGCGACCAATTTCGGGAATACTATAACCGGCAAGTCCTTCTGGGTAACCCTTACCGTCGAAACGTTCATGGTGGAAATGTGCACCGATTTCGATTTTTGGCATCTCGGTGATGTTCTTCAAGATTTCGACCCCGATACTTGGGTGCTGCTTAATCGTTTCGTATTCTTCGTCCGTGAGCTTGGAATTCTTGTTCAGGATATTGTCCGGAATACCGATTTTCCCGATATCGTGCAGCAGCGCAATAAAATAGATTTCGTCCTGGAATTCCACGGGCTTGCCTGCGCGGCGAGCAATTTCCTTGCTGTACTTGGCCACTCGGCTGGAATGACCGTTCGTGTAACGGTCCTTGGCATCAATCGCCGAAGCAAGCGTTTTGACCACCTGCAAAGAAAGAACTTGAAGTTTGCGACGGCTTTCTTCGAGTTCGGCCGTACGGCGCTCCACCTCGCTTTCAAGGTTGACCTGCAATTTGCGGAGCGAGAGAATTCGCTTGATGCGTTCAAGCACCACTTCGGGAACCAAAGGCTTCTGTATATAGTCCAGTGCCCCTTCCCTAAACACCCGGACCTCGGTCTCCCGGTCACTGTCCGCCGTCAAGAACACTACCGGTAAATCGTTGCAGTTCTTCATCTTACGGATTTCAGCCAGCAATTCGAAGCCATTCTTGCCCGGCATGTGTACATCCAAAAGGGCAAGCGCAGGCAACTCCTTCGACAGGTAGTCCAACGCTTCCTCGTAAGAGTTCGCCATCACGACGTCATACGTCGAACTGAGCATGTGCTCGGCGAATCTTAAATTCATTCGGTCATCGTCTACGATCAAGACCGTCTTGTTTAGCGAAACCAACATGTTAAATCCTCTTTACACTTCGTAAATATATATTAGAATACGGCCTTTTTAACGATTTCTTAAAAAAATATTCCACAAATATGACGAAATACTCACGTTTTGGCACAAAATGGCGTTTTTTTATATAATTAAGGCATGAAATTCCCCTTTTTCAGCCTTTTTTCCTTCTGCGCGGGAGTCGCCTTTTTCGCGGCAGCCTGCTCCTCGGATTCCTCTTCCAATGCCGAAAACGCCGAAATAAGCGAGCAGACCACCCCCTCCGGAGAGTCCCCGGTTACCGAACCGACCTCATCTTCCGCAGATGTCCCTGCAATCTCCAGCGAGGCTGAAAATCCATCCACAGCAAATTCTTCCGCTACCGACATGAGCAGTTCTCGCGATGCCGAGAGCAGCGCAAATGACATTGCCAGCAGCTCGAGCGGAATCACTTCAAGCGGAAACATTTCGAGTGAAAGCAACCCCGGCAAATCCCCGTATCTCTGGCACGACGAATTCGACGGCGACATCGACTCCGAAAAATGGACTTTTGAAATCGGCACCGGTGCCAGCGGCTGGGGCAACAACGAATGGGAATACTACACCGACCGCAAAGAAAACGCCTACATTAAAGACGGCATCTTGCACATTCGTGCCAACAAGGAAGATTACGAAGGTTCCAAGTACACCTCGGCCCGCATGATTACCAAGGGCAAGTTCAGCTTTACCTACGGCACCGTTGAAGCGAGAATCGCGCTCCCCGTGGGCAAGGGCATTTGGCCCGCCTTCTGGCTACTCGGCCAAAACATCGACGCCGTAAGCTGGCCCGCCTGCGGCGAAATCGACATCATCGAAACGGTGAACAGCGAAAACATCGTCTACGGAACCAACCACTGGGCATACGAAGGCAACCACGCCGAATACGGCAACAATACCAAGGATTATTACGGCACAAGCAAGGAACTAGATATCACGCAGTTCCATACCTACAAAATGGTCTGGGACGAAAACGTTATCGTCATGTATGTTGACGACTTCAAGTATCACGAGATATCCATAAAAGAAAGCACCGGCGGAACCGATGCTTTTCACAAGCCATTTTTCTTTATCTTGAATGTCGCCGTTGCAGGCAACTGGCCCGGATTCGAAGTAGACGACTCGCAATTCCCGAACGAAATGCTCGTCGACTACATCCGAGTGACGCAATAAATTTCTTAGCGAAGATTTATCTTGAACGTCTTCGACATTCCCGGGTAGGCAACCCGGACAATGGCGATGCCGTTTGCAGGTAATCCCTGTAAGGCGATGCTCTGGGCGTTACGCACCACCTTTGCCGAGATTCTCTTGCCGTCAATACCAACTACAGAGACACGGGCATTTGCAGGAACATTCTGCGTAAACTCAAGTGTCCAAGCTCCTGTGCCGTGGCGCACCAGACTCACGCTGTTCGGGGCGGTAATTGCAGCAACCAACTTCGTGGGGCCCGCAATAATCTTCCAGACGAGCACGGAATCCTTGTAATCCTTACCCACATACAGCGAGGTATCGTAACGGAGTACGGCCATTGCATGGTATTCCCCCGGCTTTGTCTGCGAAGCATCGGCATAGTCGACCGCAACCTGTTCCGGAACGTTTTCAAGCTTTACGGAATGTTCCGTAGAATCAAAATCAAATTCTACAGTCTTACTCCACACGATCTTCGAAAGATCCAGCGTGTCCTTATTGATGACCCACCTTAGGCTATCCATGAAGACAGGCGCATTGTACAGGGCAGTATCGTATTGCAATGTCACGCGGGCAACATACGTTCCAGGAACCGTTGCACTGTCATTGCAGTAAGTTGCCTTTACCTGTTCCGGAAGGCCACTCAAAGAAACAGCCTTAGCCTTTCCATCGTAAGTGAAGGGCGCCGTATAGTCCCATTTCACCTTCGAGAAATCCAGGTTCTTTTTGAAGAGGGACATCAAAGAAACCCAAACCGACTTTTTGTAGCCATCTGCAGCAACGGTGAGAACCGCAACCGTGTCATGATCCAGAGCCTTGAAAGAAACGGTATCGGCATTCAACACTACCTGCGACACGTTCGATGTCCAAACCGCCGTTTCGCCAAGGGCATTCTTCGTAGCAACTGCAAACGGACTCCAGACTAAATCGGCATGTTCGTAGTCTTCTTTTCCAGTTTTTAAATAAGCAGGCGTTGCACCGAGTGCGCTGATTTTGCGGATAGCTTCCACCGGAGACTCTGCAAGTGCCTTCAGCTGCGGATAACAACCTTCCACCTGGATCCAGTTTTCGGCATTCAACACCGAGGGTAAAGAATCTGCAGTAAGTTCTGCAGTCAAGCGCCTTGTATACGCTTCATTGGTATCAAGGCGTGCCCACTGCAAATCGACAACGGCACTATCCCAGTTTTCGGCATGGTAAAGCTCCGGATTTTCAAGATGCGTGTAACCATGGAGAAGCACCGAGCTTGCTACATCAGGAGCTATTTTGTCATTCGCTCCAACAAGGCTTCCGCTAGACGCATCTTTCGCATCGTCATCAAAGGAAAGCGTACCACCATTTACGATATTTTTCATGTTCATATAATTATACGACAAGCCGACTATGCCACCCATCCAGAGCGAAGGCAGAGACTTCTTCGTAGAAACAGAGCCGTAATTTGCCACGTTTTCGATTTCTGAATGAAGAGATTTGGTGTAGCCGACGATGCCGCCCACGCCGACATAATAGGTATTATTAGCAGACGTTTCGAAAATCACGTCACCGATATTTACCGATTTTTCAATTCTAAAGAATGAAATGTCTCCGTTTGCAATAGCATCTCCAGCAAAACCGACAAGGCCACCAACATAGTCCGGCGACGCGGTTCTACCTGCCGGATCCAATTCATCCATCTTATACCCTGCATGGATATCGCCTGAATTGTAGGACTCGCTTATGGTTAGAGTCAAGCCCAATCCAATAAGACCGCCCATGCTCAATTGCCTTGTGTATTCCTTGTCCTTTGCAGCATAAAGATTACCCTCATTACCGCATTTCTGCACCACAGCAAGCGTATCAGCGGATTCAAGGGCACCGACAAGACCGCCTGTATACAAGCCGCCACCATGGGAATATACATCCCCGAAATTAAAGCTTGTTTCTAGACGGACCTTTCTAGAATTCAGCATGCCCGCAACTCCCCCGACATAAGATGAAGAATTATCCTTCTTCTCAACGGAAACCTTTCCCTTGTTCATGGCATCTTGAATATCTACATACTTGGTTTCCGTATAGCCCAGAACGCCGCCCACAATAGAGTAGACTGCCGATGTATCCAAGTACACATCAACAGCACCTTCATTCACAATAGACTCTAACAAAACGGAATCTGTGCTAGCTTCAGCAGAAGCAAGGACACCACCCACATATGCATTTTCGCCAACGAAAATTTGCGCAGAGACATGACCTTTATTCACAAGGTCAGATGCTTTCGTATGTATATATCTGCCAAACACACCTCCTACATATTTGTCATACAAGTACGCATACAAGCTAACATCAATATTACCGGTATTGGAATTATTTTCTACCACACCATCATTTGAATAGACTTCAGCCAGGAAACCTACTGAACCACCCATACAAACATACTCTGCGTAACTATCGACCTTGATATCGCCCTTATTATGGTTATCTACGAATCTGACAGACGAAGTGATTTCGCCAGCGATGCCACCAAGATACGACCCTGCGGCACCCGTTAGATTGCCCTCGTTTATATTATTTTCAATAGTAGACTGCGCATACACAACACCCAGAATACCGCTCATTGCGTCAACATATGTTCCCTTGATATCAGCCCGGTTCACATTACCTGTAACAGATGCTTTTAAACCGTTCGTAAACCCAATCATTCCACCGACGGCCCCTTGAGACTTGGTGCTATCCGCACGAACGACTTCGACAGAGCCCTCTACCAAATTGTTCTGCAAGAAGAAATCGTTTAATCCTGTTGAAGCAACAAGGCCACCAGCCGTTCCATCGCTGTAAACGATTCCGTCCGACGTATTGTTGCGAATAATGCCCACATTACCGCCCATATAACCGGCAATCGCACCTGCAGAACGACCTCCCGCAAGCCGAATATGGACATTTTCAAGCACCAGATTTTCAACAATGGCCGTATCGGCAGCGATAATCGTTTCGAAAAGGCCTCCATTCACTTGAGAAAGGGAATCTTCGATATCAATATAGAGATTCGAAATCTTGTGATTCGCGCCATTGAGTTTACCCAAGAAATTCTTGATAGGAGTCCAGTTGCCTTTGCTAAGGCCACAGACAGAACTCAAGTCCAGATCTTTGGTAATCTTGAACGCGAGACGAGCACCCGCAGCATCCATTAGAACGCCCTTGTATTTAGTCGTATCGGCAAGAGCCTTTCTGAACAGCAACAGTTCTTCCACTGAAGAAATCGTGAGCGGATTTTCAACCGTTCCCAAATTACTTGTCGCAGTAACATTCACGATGATTTTTTTCGTTGCATTTTCATTAAGCACATAAAGGGTATCTGCACCCAAGGAATAAGGCATTGCAACAGAATCGTTCACAAAAGAGATATTTCCACGAGCGCTATAAACATCGACTGCATTCTCAGCGGCATCTTTTACCGTATAACCCATGTTTTTCGTAATGTGGGCAACATCATCGCCAAGGCCCAAGCGCACCGGAGTAGAGGCCACCTGCTGAGCGTCGCGGATTTCTTTCATCGGGTTTTCGGCAAGGGTCTTGATTTGCGGATAGTAGCCTTCCTTGTACACCCAAAGGGAATCGTCCAAATCAGCAATCGTTTTTCCCGAAATCAAGCTGTCCGTAACATAGGCGTGCGCCGCATCAATTGGATACTGGCAATCCTCTTCAAAATGCGACATAACGCTATCGTAGATTGCAAAGGTATCGGGAGCGGCAATGCTTAAGTTTGCCGAGACCTTTTCGGTAGCACCTGCTTTCACCCAGCCCACGATTCCACCCGCATACCCAAAACCGACTGCACCTGCATTCATGTTATGGTCTGCATAAAACACGCCGCTATTGTTGTTTCCGACAATTCCACCGGCATAGGCACCTGCATTAATCACGCCCAAGTTAAGCGATTGAGAAACCGTTATATAACCAGGAGACGATGCCGCTATAAATCCAACAATGCCCCCCGCATTAGTCCCTGCAAAAACGCCACCCGAATTTACGCATGTCAAAACGGTCTGCGGGTACATCGATTTCAAATGTCCCACGATGCCTGCTGCCGAAGTAGAAGCCTGCACGTAACCAGAATTAAAACAATTCGCAATGGAAGCCCCGCCGTCTGCAGTAACAGCAATAATGCCACCCGAAATTTTACCCGAGCTCACGTTTCCCTTGTTAATCAAATAATTCAGCTTGGCAGGTGTCATTACCGAACTGTAATCCGCGGCGACAATTCCTGCAGCCGTATCGGCAGAAGAAACCCCACCCAAATTCGTACAACTGTCGATATGAACTCCGAATCCAGTTACAGCACCGACAATTCCACCAGCCTTGCGTGCGCCGCCAACAAAGCCTTCGTTCACGCAGTTCTTTATGTTCACACCATCGGGAAGGGGGGCATTTGCGGCAAAGCCAACAATTCCACCCACAGCAGACCTTCCGGACACATAGGCTTTATTCTTGCAATCGGAAATGCGCACGTTATTCCTAGCGAGTCCGACAATAGCGCCCACATCGCCATCACGCTCCGAAACAATCCTTGAATTTTCACCAATAGTCAAGTTAGAAATGACGGTCTTGGATTCGTTTTCTGTTGACGCGACTCCAAACAAGCCGTAATAACCGATGGCCGTATCACCACGTTCCGGCAGAGGTTCATTAATATAGAGATAATCAACCGTTTTGCCATTACCATCAAAGCTTCCCTTGAAGGGGTGTTCGTAGGTTCCAATCGGAGTCCAGTTTCCGACATTCTTTCCACAAACGGTACTCAAGTCCAAATCGCGGACAAGTTTAAAATACAGATCCGTCGCACCATCAGAGACGTCTACGCCCTTGAATGTACCGCTACCGGCATTCACCGCATTGCGCAACAAAACCAAGTCATTTTCGTTATCAATGGTCAACGGATTTTCGGCAGTTCCCAAATCTGCTGCGAAAACGGCACAAGAAAGTGCAATAAAAAACAAACACGCCCTTTTAAGCATATTCATCCTCCTTATATTATACAAGGTAAATGTAATTAAAAGTGACCCGCCGGCATAGCCGGCGGTTCTTCATGGACGGGCATAGCCCTAGGATACTAGCAACGCGTCGCACGCGTTGACGGCCTGACACTG